>CAZOUZ010000209.1:0-1515 GCA_964583115.1 uncultured Dehalococcoidales bacterium | reverse complement strand
ACCTCTTTTTCGGTCATGCCGGGGCGAATTGTTTCCTCGATGTATTCAAAAACCCTGTCGGTTATCTCCACGGCTCTGGTAATAAGCTCGATTTCCTCCGGCTCTTTGACCGCCCGGATTGATTCTACCAGACCGTCAACAGGGACAAGCTGCAACCCGGACCTGGCTTTGCCAAGCGATTCGGTAAGCTGCCTGTACAGATTGTGGGTAATATCTCCCGATTCAAAACCAAGCTTTTTTACACCGGGGTCCGCCGCCAGACGGGGAAACCAGTCTGTAAGGCTGCCGGTTATCTGGAAGAGCCGGTAGTCGGGCGCCTGCACTTTTACCTGCTCGAAATAGCGGAAGTCGGTAGCCAGGACGGTCTCTTTTTCGGTGATTAACAGGTAGCCCGCCGAGCCGTTAAAACCGGAAAGGTAATAGCGGTTCTCCGGCTGAGAGATAAGGATACCGTCAATCTCCTTTTCGGCGAAATTCCGGCGCAGTTTTTCAAGTCTGCCAGCTATCTTCGGACTCATTTTTCGTCTACTGGTCGCTTTCGGATTTATCGTTCTCCTGCCGTGCCATCGGGTGGGCGGCGAGGTATACTTTCTTCGCCTGGCTTTTACTCACATGAGTGTAAATCTGGGTAGAAGACAGGCTGGTATGTCCCAGCAGTTCCTGGACTACCCGCAAATCAGCCCCGCCGTCAAGCAGGTGAGTGGCGAAGGTGTGGCGAATCATGTGGGGATGAACCCTCTTCCCGATACCGGCTGAACCGGCGTATTTCTGCAATATTTTCTGAATGCTCCGTTCCGTCAGCCGCCCGCCGTCGCGGTTTAGAAATACGGCGCTGCTCCTTTTATTGCCCGTTAGCCAGGTCCTGCCGTCATTGAGGTAAGCACCTAAAGCCCTGGCGGCAGGCTCACCCATCAGTACCATCCGTTCCTTGGAGCCTTTTCCCCAGACCCGGATTTCATGACTTTCGAGGTCGATTTGCTCGATGTCCAGCCCGACCAGTTCGCTGACCCTCAAGCCGGAGGCGTAGAGCAGCTCCATAAAGGCGCGGTCGCGCTGCCCCTTCGGTGTGGTCGAATCAGGAGTCTCCAGAAGCCGCGTCACCTCGTCTATGCTCAGGAAGGAGGGTAAACGCTTGTCCAGCTTGGGCGATGAGGCGTCCTGGAGCGGGTTTAACGGCAGGATTTCTTCCCGCACCAGGTAGCGGTAGAACGAGCGGATAGCCGAGAGCTTGCGGGCGATGCTCGCTTTTACTAATCCCTGCTCCACAAGATAGGACAGGTAATCGCGCAGCAGGTGCCTGTCGGCTTTATCCAGCGTTTTGACGCCCCTCTCGGAAAGGAAGCCGAAGAAACCCGTTATCCGGCTCGAACCGAGCAGGTCGGTGGTGTAGTTCCTCACCGTGTAGGGCGAGGCGTTCCGCTCCGCCTCTAAGTAATTTATGTACCTATTAAATAGTTGCTGCACAAATTTAACTTTACTAGGTTTTGTATGTTGTTAGCAAGTATGGCCGAGCAC
>CAZOUZ010000208.1:0-1524 GCA_964583115.1 uncultured Dehalococcoidales bacterium | reverse complement strand
AATAGAAGCCCTTTCGCTGATTTCACCAGTATGTTAATATTTAGCTAGAGGAAGGACGGGCTGTGGTAGAGCAGATTAAAAAATTACCGTTATTTCCGTTAACCGCCGGGGTTAATGATATAGGGCACCTTGTAATCGGAGGCTGTGATACCGTTGAGCTGGCTGCTGAGTTCGGCACGCCGCTGTACGTCTTCGACGAGTTCAGCCTGCGCAGCCGTTGCGCCGAGTTCAGGATGGAATTCGGCCAGCGTTATCCCGGCACCACCGTCAACTATTCCTGCAAGGCTTTTATAAACAAGGCGCTTTTGCTCCTCTTTATGGAGGAAGGACTCGGACTGGATGTCGTCTCCGGCGGTGAAATCGGCATTGCCCAATCAGCCGGCTTTCCGATGGAGAGGGTCGACTTTCCCGGCAACAATAAGTCGGCGGAGGAGCTTACCCTTGCCCTGGAGGCGGGTATCGGGCACATAGTCGTTGATAACTTTCACGAGCTTAAAATGCTTGGAGAAATTGCCGGAGAGCGGGGTTACAGGCCCGATATCCTGCTGCGTATCTCCCCGGGAGTGGACCCGCATACCCACCAGTATCTTACTACCGGAAATATTGACAGCAAGTTCGGTATTCCTATGGTCCTCGGCGAGAAGGCAGTTCAGACCGCCGTGTCTATGCCCGAAGTCAATCCGGTCGGCCTGCACTTCCATATCGGCTCGCAGATTGCCGAGACCGAGCCGTACCAGCAGTCGATAGAGTATATTCTTAAGTTCGCCGCCGGGATGAGGCAGAAGCACAACTTCGAGTGTAAGGAGTTAAGTATCGGCGGCGGGTTTGCCATCCAGTACGCCCTTGATTCTCCGGTACCGCTGATATCTACCTATGCCGAGGCATTCGCCTCCGCCATCATTGATAACTGCCGTAAGATGGGGCTGAACCAACCCCACCTCATCATCGAGCCGGGCAGGTCTATGGTCGGGCAGGCGGGAGTGGCGCTTTATACGGTAGGGGTGATTAAGGATATACCCGAAGTCAGGTGTTACGTCTCGGTAGACGGCGGTATGGCGGACAATATCCGTCCTGCTCTATACCAGGCGCAACTTGAAGCGGTGGCAGCCGGCAAGATGACGGCGAAAGAGGCAGGCAGGGTTACTATTGCCGGCAAGTTCTGTGAAGCCGGCGATATACTAATCCGGGACATCAGTCTGCCTTCACTCCTCGCCGGGGATATCCTGGCGGTGCCGGGCTGCGGGGCTTACAGCATACCGGAGGCAACCAACTACAACGCCTCCTTCAAACCGGCAATCGTTATGGTCAACGATGGAAAACCGCGCCTTATCCGGCGGCGGGAGACCCTCGAAGACCTGACCAGGTGCGACGTGGTCTAGATAAAGGTGTAAAATATGAATATGGATATTACGGGGCTTTCGGTATGTGGCGGATAATCGGACAGAGCAAGAACCTGGCTTTCCTTCAGCGCGGTCTGGAAACAGGCTCCCTGTCCCACGCCTACCTTTTCGTCGGACCGGCTCA
>CAZOUZ010000207.1:0-1658 GCA_964583115.1 uncultured Dehalococcoidales bacterium | reverse complement strand
GAAAGGAGAGGGAACAGATGGCAGGAATAGAGTTATATGGTGGGTACGTACCGTTGCGGAGGTTAGGGAAGGGGTCACAGGGGTGGCGGTTACCGAGTGAGAAAGCGGTAGCGTATTATGATGAAGACAGTTTAACGATGGCGGTAGCGGCGGCGATAGACTGTTTAGGGGAGGCGGACCGGAGTCTGATAGACGGGTTATATGCTGCATCGACGACGCTGCCGTACAAAGAGAAGTTAGCGGCGACGACGATAGCGTTAGCGGCTGACCTTCGCAGTGACATAATAACGATGGACTGTGTTGACTCGTTAAGGTCAGGGACGGGGGCGTTGCGGATGGCGATAGACACGGTAAAAGCAGGTACGGCGAAGAAGGTACTGGTAACAGCCAGTGACTGTCGGCTTGGGCCGCCGCGGAGTGAATTCGACCAGGTATTTGGAGACGGGGCGGCAGCCTTTGTGGTCGGAGATGATGAAGTAGCGGTAGAGCTGGAGGCCAGCTACTCGGTATCCGACGAGATATTTGATGTTTGGCGGTCGGACACCAGGCGGACGGTCCGGACCTGGGAAGACAGGTGGGTACAGGAGGAGGGGTATTTAAAGTTATTTCCGCGGGCAATCGGTGAATTTTTCAAAAGGAACGGCTTAAAGCCCGGGGACATAACCAAGGCGGCCATTTACGGGTCGAATACCCGGAGGCACGGGCAGATGGTAAAGATGCTTGGTTTCATGCCGGAGCAGGTACAGGACCCGCTGTACGGCACGGTAGGCAACACCGGGACTGCCTCCGCATTAATGATGCTGGCGGCGGCGCTTGAGGAAGCCAGCCCCGGAGACAGGATACTCTGTGCCAGCTATGGAGATGGGGCAGACGTGCTGTTATTCAAGGTAACGGAAGGGATAAAGAAAGCGAAGCCGAAGCTGGGGATAAAGGCGCAGATAGATTGCAAGATGATATTTCCCAGTTACGATGCCTACTTCGGGTTTCATCACCAGGCGGGGGATGCGGAAGGTGGGATGGGGCCGGCGGCCTCGATAGTATTACGGGACCGTAATGCCATCTACCCGTTAAAGGGCACCAAGTGCCGGGTCTGCGGGACGGTACAGTATCCGCCGCAGCGGGTCTGCACCAACTGTCACACCAAAGACGAGATGGACGAGATAAGGCTTTCCGACAAAAAGGCGAAGATATTCACCCGGGTAGCTGACTATGCGGCGCCGGTACCTCCGTATGACTCGCCGGCGTTCGACCTGTTGATAGACTGGGAATGCGGTGGCAGGGCCAATTTTGGGTTGACCGACAAAAAGAGTCGGCTTGAAGACATTCCGATGGGGATGGAGGTAGAGATGACCTTCAGGAAGTTACTGGCGGGAGGTGGAATACATCACTACTGGTGGAAAGCGATGCCGCTGAGAGAAAGCTGGCTTGAGAAGGAGGAAAAGTAAATGGCGGTAGGTACGATAAAAGACCAGATAGCCATAGTCGGGATGGGCTGTGTCAAGTTTGGGGAGAACTGGGAGCAGAGTGCCGGGGACATGATGGTGGACGCAGCTTACGAGGCATATGAAGACGCTGGTATAGAGTCCAAGGACATTGAGGCTGCCTGGTTTGGCAGCACCCGGATAGGGCTTGGGGAGCCGTTGGCCTACAATCTCAAG
>CAZOUZ010000206.1:0-1709 GCA_964583115.1 uncultured Dehalococcoidales bacterium | reverse complement strand
CCTCGCCCGTCTTCGGGACGGTCAGTGTCCTCGGAGACCTGGGGTTCTCAAAGGCATGGTAGGCACGGTGGACGATGGCATTACCGTCAAACAGCACCAGAAGCGGTTTTTCCATACCCTATTATAGCAGGTTAGAGGGATGCTAAACAGACTAAAAATCGGCAAGCGGAGCCGCACCGAGGGGTTTCAGGTATGAGGTATTATTGTGCCCGGCAAGCACAAACCGTCCGTTTTCATAGCCGAAGGTGGTAATAGCGCAGGTGTCCTGCCTTATGTTCCAGAAGTGGGAATTATCCAGCCCGAGCAGGGCGCAGATTAAAACCTTGTTGACCACGCGGTGAGATACCAGCACCACGGTGCCCTCATATCCGGCTATTACCTCGTCCACCACGCCGGCAGCCCTTTTCCTGACATCGTTCAGGCTTTCGCCACCGGGCATTGTTACCCTGCCGGGATTATTCGCCCACTCCTGGTATAGTTCTGCGTATTTGTCCCTGACTTCCCGGTGAGGCAGTCCCTGCCACTCCCCGAAGTCAAGGTCGATAAGTCCCGGAGCAGTTTTCACTTCCAGCCGGTGGTAGCCGGCAATAGCTTCCGCCGTCTTGAGGGCGCGTTTCAAGGGACTGGAGTAGACCGCCTCTATCCGGGCATCGCTTAAATACTCAGCCAGAAGCTGCGCCTGCCTGATGCCGGTCTCATTTAAAGCGACGTCAACCGTTCCCCTGAACACTTCCTCTTTGTTCCACTCGGTTTCTCCGTGCCTGGCAAGAATAATTTCCATCATTATGTCAACCTATAATCTATATCCCGACCGAGATTTCCCCGGCAGGGACTTCTTTCAATTCCGGCTCCATCCCCAGCGAGTAGAGCGCCGCCATTATTCCCTGTTCCATCTCCCCGGTGCTGAAAAAGAGGTGACTCCGGCATTTGCAGTCGCTGGAACCGAAACCGGGAACGGACTCAAACCACCGGCTGAGAGCACGGGCAATATCGCATTCAATCCTTTCACCTGTCCGGCAGGTAATTATGCTACTTACAGCCGCCTTTTGTAACAGGTAGTCGATATGCCAGTGAGGTCTTTTGTCCCGCCGGAGGTGGCGGTTTAATCTGGGCTCAAGGCCGCCGAGCGCCGAGCCGACGTAAGCGTAATAACCGCCGGGAAAAGCAATAACCCCGAGGCTGCCTACGCTGATTTCCCATTCCTCGTGGAGTTCGAGGACCAGAACATAGCTTCCTTTTTCCATCCGGATATCTTCAGTCGGGTCAGCTCTCGTCTACTTTCTCGACCTCGATGGTGCATTCGGTTACCAGAGCGGCGAAGGCGCCGAGTGCCGCCAGTATCGGAGCCGCCAGGATAACCACCGCCGTTGCCGGGGCTCCTACAGAAAGCGGCAGCTCTACTACGGTACGCCCCTCGTGCACCAGGCGTACTTTTCTGATATTACCTTCGTGAATAAGCTGCTTAACTTTCTCAACAAGCTGACTTCCGGACACGGTGAATTTTTCCGTTTCTGCCATCTCTCACCTCCCGGTCTTACTGCATATTAGGTAAGTCGGCAGCATTGTGTCAAGCACAGTTTAGTTTGTAGAACCCCATCCCCCCACCTGCCAAAGCCTTGTGCGGCAGGTAGGCCTGTATCCCCCTTCCCCTTTTTAAGGGCTTTGTATCAAAAGTCGTCATTCCCGTGAAGACGGGAATCCAGATTGGT
>CAZOUZ010000205.1:0-1835 GCA_964583115.1 uncultured Dehalococcoidales bacterium | reverse complement strand
GGGGGGAGGTGAAGGTATGGCGAGTTCAATGTCTGAAGATGAAATCTACGAGGAGGCAAAGAGGAGAGTTAAGGCTAAGAGGGAGTTTTTCTCTCATCTGTCCGCCTACGTTGCAGTTAATGTTCTGCTTATAATCATCTGGGCGGTCACCGGCGCCGGGTTCCCGTGGTTTCTCTTTCCCTTATGCGGCTGGGGTATCGGTCTCTTTTTCCACTTTATGAATGTCTTTGTCTTCACCGGGCGACTTGATAAATCGGCAGTAGAAAAGGAAGCGGAGAAAATAAGAAGAGAGCAAAAGTAACCTGCGGCAGCAGAAACCGTTGGTCTAAGACACCGTTTTAGGATATACTTAATACTGGTTCAGCCAGCGTAGCTCAGTTGGTAGAGCAGCGGTTTCGTAAACCGCAGGTCGTCAGTTCGACTCTGACCGCTGGCTCCAGTTGTGGGTTTCTGGAATTTTTACAATAAATACTGTTTGCAGCAAATCGTATTAATTAGCCGAAGAGGAGGAAACTGGTATGTCTGAAGTTACCTATCGTGAACTGAACCCGCCCAACCGTATCCTGATGGGTCCCGGTCCCAGCAACGTCCACCCCCGCGTCCAGGCGGCATTGCTGGCGCCGATAGTGGGGCATTTAGACCCGTATTTTGTGGCAGTTATGGAAGACACGGTAGGGCTCCTCCGCAAGGTATTCCACACCGAGAATAAACTTACCTTACCGATATCCGGCACGGGGTCGGCCGGGATGGAGGCAAGCTTCGATAACTTCCTCGAGCCGGGAGACGTCGCCGTTATCGGCGTCAACGGTTTCTTTGCGGAGAGGATGGTGGAGAACGCTCTGAGGTGCGGCGCCAGGGTAGTCCGGGTGGACGCGGAATGGGGACGCATCGTCGAGCCGGAAGCTCTCGAAGCCGCCCTGAAAGCCGAAAAAAAGGTGAAGCTCCTTGCCCTCGTCCACGCCGAGACCTCCACCGGCGTCCTTCAGCCCCTGGATGAAGCTTCCCGTTTAGCCAAACAGTATGAATCTCTCTTCCTTGTCGATGCCGTAACTTCCCTGGGGGGTCACCAGTTAGCCATAGACGATTGGGGAATAGACATCTGTTACAGCGGCACCCAGAAGTGCCTGGGCTGCCCGCCGGGGTTAGCTCCCCTGACCGCTAACGAAAAAGCCATGGCGGCACTGCACGCCCGCAGCGACAGGGTGCACAGCTGGTATCTCGACCTCTCGCTCCTCTCCAGCTACTGGGGTTCCGACAGGTTCTACCATCATACCGCGCCGATATCGATGGTCTATGCCCTTTATCAGGCATTGACCATGATTGTCGAGGAAGGTCTTGAAAACCGCATTCAGCGCCACCTGAAGAACGGGCAGGCCCTCAAGGCGGGACTGGAAGCGATGGGGATGGAGCTGCACGCTCAAGAGGGGCACCGTCTCAGTGTTTTGACCACGGTGCGCATTCCTGCCGGAGTGGATGATGCCAAGGTGAGAGGAAGGCTCCTCAATGAATTCAACATCGAGATTGGCGGGGGACTGGGAGCCCTGAAGGGGCAAGTCTGGCGCATCGGACTGATGGGACACTCCTCGACCGAAGAGAACGTGCTCTTTTTCCTTTACGGCCTGGAAAAGCTGCTTTCGGAAGAGGGATATAAGGTGGAGCCGGGGGCTGGAGTAAAAGCCGCCGTCCAGTCCCTGAGAGCGAAATAAAAATGGCGAGGCCAGTTTAAAAATGAGCAGTTTCATCGATAAGTTAAACCGTCTCTCCCGGGGCGAGCACCAGCCAATCGGGTTCGGTGTGAAAAAGTCGGACTTGCCCGGGTCAAAAATACAGCTTGT
>CAZOUZ010000204.1:0-1856 GCA_964583115.1 uncultured Dehalococcoidales bacterium | reverse complement strand
ACAAATCGGGACGAAGGGTCTCGGTGAGGTAAAGGGGATAAAGCCGCGTATCTCCTTTCTGTCCGTGAATAAGTATACCCTGATTCCTAGCTTCTGTAAAAGAGCCCGTCCGCTGGTTCTACCTGGTTTTGGTTGAATAAAGTACTCAACCCCTGTATTGAGATACGAACGCTCGCTTGTTTGAAAGGGAGAGATAAAAAACAATCCCGCCACCATAACGGTCCCTTTTCGAACGTCCCCCTTCCCTTGTTAAGGGGAGGGGGACGATTCGTAACAGGGGGAGAGGTTAAATCACAAAGAATAGATGATTGGTATAGTCAGGAATGATTCCTGGATTCCGGCTTCCGCCGGAATGACAAGAATGCTTAAAAACGTGACTTACCCTCTAGAGAAGGGGCAGGGGTGAGGTTAACAGAAAAGATTTAAGAGAATAGCAAAAAAATCATTCGTTGCCCGGCGTAATCGCCTGGCTCAGCCGGTAATTGCGGACGGTCGGCGAACACAGAAGGACAAAAACAACGATAGCGGCAGTGATACCTGCCATAATAATAGTTATCATCCTCGGCCCTCCGAGCAGGTCCGAACCGACTCCGGCAAGTAAACCACCCAGGGGCATCAGCGCCATGTTCAGGTTGACAACGCTGGTTACCCGCCCCCGTAAGTTATCCGGTATGGAGAGCTGAAGCAAAGTCTGGTTGGTAGTCAGGAAAATTATTTCAAAGAATCCCGACAGCGCCAGAAACAGTAGAGCAATCAATAGTGTCGTGCTGAAAGCAAAGCCTATCAGCGACATGCTGAGCAGAAAAAGAGAAACGAGCTGCAGCAGGCCTCTGCGCTCCAGATGGCCCAGAGAGGCGGTGACAACGCCGCCGGCGATACCGCCTGTGCCTACAGCCGCCATCAGGAATCCCAACACCCTGCCTGATTCATCGCCGAAAACCTCCACGGCATATATCGGAGGCAGGATATTATATATCGGAATGATGAATAACGGGAGGATAAATCCCATCATCATGAAGGTCCGGGTGATACGTTCTTTCATCACGTACCGGATACCCTCTTTAATGTTTTCCAGCGGAGAGCTCTGGAATGCGACCGATTCTCGTGCCGGAAATTGAATCTGTAAAATGGTGATTACTATGAGAGCATAGGCGCCGGCCTGGACGAGGAAGTTGCCTCCGGGACCAAACCACAGGAGGAGAAAGCCGCCTATTGCGGGACCGAACGAACGCATCAGGCTCCATCCCGTCTGGATAAGTGCCATGCCATTGGGCGTATGAGACCGCGGCACCAGGTCAAAAACAAGGACCTGCCGGAGGGTGTTGTCGATGGTCCCGACGATGCCGGCCAGGAAGGAGAAGATAAATAGATAAAGCATTTGATTGTGACCGAAAAGCAGCAAGAATCCGAGCGCCAGGGTAATGGTAAACAGCCAGCCGTTATTTATCATTAACAGCCTGCGGCGCTTCATGCGGTCTATCAGGATTCCAGCCATCGGTATCATGCCCAGAGATGATACGGAACGGACCAGATTGATAGTCCCCAGCATTGTACCGGAGCCCGTCAGGTTATAGACAAGCCAGCTTAATGTGACCTGTTGAATCCACTGGGCCGCATTGGAAAGGGTGGTTCCTGTTAACAGCAGGCGGAAGTTCGGGATGCGTAGCGACGAAAGGGTGCCAATCTTCTCCACGGAGTCCGCAGACCCACCAGCCGTGTCAGGAATGGGGCGCTCTTTCTCGGCACCGGAATCGGAACCCGACACTTTAGGCATAGCTATCCTTTCCCGTATTAATGTTACCATACTCCCGGCCGGGCCTGCAGTGAAAGAGAGCTGATAGTTTTTAAGAGGGGCT
>CAZOUZ010000203.1:0-1974 GCA_964583115.1 uncultured Dehalococcoidales bacterium | reverse complement strand
GACAGGGTCTACCTGATAGACGACCCGGCGCTGAGCGACCAGCAGGAGGACTTATACGTCGGGCAGCTTGTCAGACTGATTCGGGAGCATAAGCCGGAAATCGTCCTCACCGGAGCCACTTCAATGGGGCGTTCTTTTATCCCCCGGGTGGCTGCTATTCTCGGGACCGGGCTTACCGCCGACTGCACCGACCTTGCCATCGATACCGAAAAAAGGCTGCTCTTGCAGACCCGCCCTGCCTTCGGCGGTAATATTATGGCGACAATCATCTGCCAGACAAGAAGACCTCAAATGTCCACCGTTCGACCCCGTGTCTTCAAAAAGACCGCTCAGGACGGAAGGAAAGGTCGGATAATAAAAGTGGACTTCGATAAGGAAGGCGTTACCTCGAAAACCAGACTTCTTAATTTTATCGAAGACCTGACGGAAAGAATAAAAATCGAAGACGCCGATATCATCGTCTCCGGGGGGAGAGGAATCGAGAAACCGGAGAATTTCGCGCTGATAGAAGGGCTGGCAACGGTTATGGGAGCGGCAGTAGGCTCATCCCGCCCGCCGGTTGACGATGGCTGGATTCCCTATTCTCACCAGGTGGGGCAGACGGGTAAGACGGTCCGCCCCAAGCTCTACGTCGCCTGCGGCATATCCGGCTCAGTGCAGCATATGGCGGGTATGCAGACCTCGGAGTGCATCGTTGCCATCAACAGCGACCCTGATGCGCCCATCTTCGAAATAGCCACCTATGGCATCGTCGGCGACCTTTTCAAGATAGTACCGATGCTCACCGAAAAGCTGAAAGGGTAATCGGCGTGACTGCAAAAAACAACTGGGAAAAGTTCTTCGACGGGCACGCTCCCGTTTATATGGACAATCCCTTCACGAAAAATACCGTTTCGGAAACAGACTTTCTTCTCGATGAACTGAAACTTCCGCCGGGAAGTCGAATTCTTGATATGGGCTGCGGGACAGGAAGGCACGCCGTAGAGCTTGCCAGGCGCGGCTACAAGGTTACCGGTGTTGATATCTCTTCGCAAATGCTTGCCGAAGGTGAAAAGGCAGCCAGGGAAGCCGGAGTAAGTATTGAATGGGTACACACTGACGCCACCAGGTTCACTTCCGGCGAACAATTCGATGCCGCCCTGTGCCTGTGTGAGGGAGCTTTCTGCTTGTTAGGCATGGATGACGACCCGATTGAGCACGACCTTAATATTCTCCATAATATCCACGCCGCCATCAAGCCGGGCGCCCGTCTTATTATGACCACGCTCAACGGATGCGCCCTTATCCGGCAGTATACCAATGAGGATGTCGAGAACAGCCTGTTCGACCCGCTTACGCTGTGTGAAACTCTCCCCGTGGAATGCGATACGCCGGAAGGTAAAATGGAGATAACGGTCAGAGAGCGCGGATACCTGCCAACCGAGCTTGGTATGCTCTTTCGCCTGGCTGAGTTTGAAGTCGAACATATCTGGGGCGGGACTGCCGGGAACTGGGGACGGCGCCAGCTCGACCTCGACGAGATAGAGATTATGGTCGTTGCCAGAAAACTGCCACGGCAACAGGAATAGAAACAGTGAGCAGATATTCGGACTACGACTCTTTCGCCCGGGCTTATAACCTGCACTGGGGCGACAACTTTATTCCCCTTGTGTTTCCCATTTTAGAGAACCACCTGCTTAAACACCTCCCGGATAAAGCCAGGATTCTCGACCTCTGCTGCGGTACCGGACAGCTTGCGCAGCTACTTATCGACCGCGGTTACCGGGTAACCGGCCTGGACGGGTCCGAGGAAATGCTCCGTTTTGCCCGTGAAAATGCTCCCTCCGCCGAATTTATTCTTGCCGATGCCCGCTCTTTCAGCTTGCCCGATACTTTTCACGCCGTTATCTCTACCTTTGACAGCCTTAATCACATTCTTAGCTTAGAAGGACTGACCGCCGCCTTCGGTAACGTCTATAGCGCCCTTCGGCAGGG
>CAZOUZ010000202.1:0-2047 GCA_964583115.1 uncultured Dehalococcoidales bacterium | reverse complement strand
TAGAGCGCCTGAGAGAGGCAGGAGTAATCTAGGGGGTCGGGATAACTACCTCTTGTCCTTCTTCTCTTTGTCTTTGCGCTCTTTCTCCTCAGCTTCGAGCTTCGCCTTAAGCGCAATCAGCTTGAAGACGGTCCTTGCTTTTCCGGCTAAAACAAAATTTTCCATAGTCTGCCGCTTCTTTATCCCTCCGGACACCTATAGTCCAAATCTACCACACAATCATAAAGTTAATGATAAAGAAGCTAAATATTTCATAAAGGTTTTATAAAAGTTTCATAAAGGCTTCCTTTGCAAAGACTAATCCGTTTATAATTTGACAAATATTTTGCTATGTTGAATGATAGCTTTATAGGGTTAAAAGAAGGAGGAAGAAGATGAAAGCAAGAGAGATTAATCCGCAAATTTACTGGGTAGGCGCCGTCGATTGGGACAGGCGGCTGTTCGACGAACTGATACCGCTGCCCGACGGCACCAGCTACAACTCCTATCTGATTAAAGGAAGTGATAAGACGGCGCTGATTGATACCGTCGACCCTCCTATGGAGGGCGTGCTGCTGTCGCGCCTGGATGACTGCGGCGTTAAAGATATCGATTACGTGGTTACCCATCACGGCGAGCAGGACCACTCCGGGACGCTTCCGGTGGTGCTGGCGAAATACCCGCAGGCGAAGGTTATCTGCACACCCAGATGCAAAACGATGCTCGGTGACCTGCTCCGTGTTCCCGAGGACAGGGTCATCGCCGTCGAGGACAGAGAGACCGTTTCCCTGGGCGACAAGACGCTCGAATTTATCCACGCCCCCTGGGTCCACTGGCCGGAGACGATGCTGACCTACCTGAAAGAGGACAAAATCCTCTTCCCCTGCGACTTCTTTGGCTCTCACCTGGCGACTTCCGGCCTTTACGTAACCGACGAGGGACAGGTATTCGAAGCGGCGAAAAGGTATTACGCCGAAATCATGATGCCTTTCCGGACCAATATTGAAAAGCACCTGGAAATGCTGAAAGAGTATGATATCCAGCTTATCGCCCCAAGTCACGGGCCGATGCACAACCGTCCCGATTTCATAATGGATGCTTACCGCAAATGGGTCTTCGACCCACCGGAGAATACCGTCGTCCTGCCTTACGTATCAATGCACGGCAGCACCCAGGAAATGGTCAACTACTTCGTCGAGTCACTTACCCAGAAAGGCGTTACCGTAAAGCAGTTCAAGCTGAGCAGTACCGATATCGGCAAGCTGGCAATGGCGCTGGTGGATGCCGCCACAATAGTAATCGGCACTCCTACTGTTCACGTCGGCCCGCACCCGCTGGCGGCTTACGCAGCCATCCTTGCCAACGCCCTGCGCCCCAAAGTAAGGTTTGCCTCTATCATCGGCTCCTACGGCTGGGGGACCAAAGCCAAGGAGCAGATTATTGCGATGATACCGAACCTCAAGGTAGAACTGCTGGAGCCGGTGATACTGAAGGGTCTGCCGAAGGAAGAAGACTATCAAAACCTGGATAAACTGGCGGCGGCGATTGCCGAAAAACATAAGGACTTAAAATAGAGCAGGCATATAACCCAGTAAAAGTGAGGGGTATAATAGTGAAACTATTCAAAACGTGGGTGCTGAAGGACTCCGTTGAAATAAATACAAAGCCTGAAAAAATCTGGGAGTTCTTTACCAACCTCGAGCAGAATTATACTACCTGGCATCCGGAAGACCACATTTTATTCCGGTGGACCGAGGGAAAACCTATGGAATCGGGGTCTCGCTGGTATGGTGAAGAAATCGTGCTGGGAAAATTATTTAAACTTAAAGGGACTATCGGTGAAGTAATCCCAAACAGGAAAATCGTGTTTAAATATTCTTTTCCTCTTTCATTAGTTGCTTCGGGATTTGAATGGCAGATTGAGCCCAGAGGTACGGGCTCTGTTTTTACCGCTATAAGCTATGTGAGAGCCGGTGATTTCTCCCGTATGCTATCCAGAAAAGAGATGGATACTAAACTGGAAATGCACAACAAACATACTCGCGAAGAGGGTGAAAATCTGAAAAAA
>CAZOUZ010000201.1:0-2072 GCA_964583115.1 uncultured Dehalococcoidales bacterium | reverse complement strand
TACCATATATCCTTAACGACATACTCCAGGTCGAGGTCTTTCAGGGTATCGGGCAGGGGCTTGCCGGTTTCGGCGTCCCAGCCCATCAGCGTGTAGTAGTTGCGCAGCATATCCTTCCAGACGGGGCCGATGCCCGTTCCGGCGAACTTGCCGTCGTGCGGCGTCGAGCCGTACCTCGGCGACGGGGCGTCCATCTCAACCGTCATACCGTTTCTAAGGTTGTATGCCTTCAGCAGGTTGGCAATCCTGAATCCCACCTTCAACGCTTCTTCGGTGGTGAAGTCCCAGCCGGTAGCGGCGCTGACGCTTTCGGCGAGGGTGCTCATTGCCACCATCGTGCAGAAAGAGCATACCCCGAGCGAGTCCTCGAAGAGCAGCCCTCCCTTGGCTTTGGCGACGAATGTCGAGACCTCTATCGGCGAAAAGGTATCGGTCAGGGGGGTTAGTCCGAACTCCTGCAGGTGAGGACTGGCAATCAGCCAGCCGGACTCGAGGGTGCCGGTGTTCGAGACACAGGTATCGAACATCTCGCGCCAGTTCAGGCGGTGGTCGTGTTCCCGGGGAGTGTTTCCCTTCATAGTATGGACGGCAAAGTTCGGCGCTTCCCCGCCTATTTGCCGGGAGGCGCGCATTACTCCCTCCGCCAGTATGTCGCCGAAGCCCTCCCGGTTTGCCATCTTGTGCAGCATTGCCGTTACCGCCTCGACATTGCCCCAGGTCATTTCCAGGCCATCGGTATCGGCTTTGGTCAGGATTCCTTTTTCGAAGCATTCGATTACCATACCGATTACCCAGCTGCTTTCGTTGAGGTCCATACCGAGGCGGTCAACAAGGTCGGCCATAACCAGGGTCTCGTTTAAGTCCGACTGGCCAATCTGGTTGCTCCAGGCGGTGAGCCCTTCGTACTCGGGTTCTTCGACAGTCTTGCCTTTGTGCCGCCCGTCGGGAATGGTGAAAGTATGGCAATGGTGCATCGGGCATGCCCAGCAGGGGTGCAGCTTGGGGCTGTAGTTGCCTCGGATATATTCGGGGGTGAACTTGCTCAGCTTCTCGGCGTCGAAGACATTGGTGGTGTAATTTTTTGTAAGCAGAGTACCCATCTGGGTCGACCGCTCATAAAGCCTTAGTGTCCCCCAGTCACGGACTTCGCTGCGGTTGTAAACGGGGTCGTTCTGGATTCTGTCACGGTAGACCTTTGCCACTTCGGAAAACTTCTGGCTGTCTTTGAGTGCCACTTTTGCCTCTCCGCGGGAGACGGCAATTGCTTTTAGCTTTTTGGACCCCATCACCGCCCCGCTGCCGTTATGGGAGGCTGAGTGTCCCTTATCTCCTATTATGCAGGCGTAGCGGACAAGGTTCTCGCCGGCAGGCCCGATGGAGAATACGCTCATTGCATTCTCCTTATACCCGAGCTCCTTTTTAATTAGCTCCTCGGTCTCCGTCGTGTCCTTGCCTGCCAGGTGGCTGGCGTCCTTCAGCTCGGCGACGCCGTCGTGTATATAGAGGTAGACGAGTTTTTTGGCAGCGCCCTGGACGACTATGCCGTCAAAACCGGAGAATTTCAGGTAGGCGCCGAAGAAACCGTTAGTCTGGGTGGTGGTGGCTCCTTCTGTCAGAGCCCCTTTGGTAACGACCGAGAAGGTACCCGAGCCGGGTACCCGGGTGCCGCTCAAAGGCCCGCCGCAGAGCATAAGGCGGTTCTCAGGGTCGGACCACTTTACATCGGGGGGTACCTCGTCGTAGAGAAATTTAGCTCCCAGCCCGGAGCCGCCGATGTATCTTCTCAACGTTATCTCATCGGGGCTCTCCGTGGTACGCTGGCCGCTGCTCAGGTCAACCCTCAGAATCTTACCTGTATAGCCACCGGGGTGTCGCGTTTGTTTTGTCTCTCCTGCCATCTGTAAACTCCTTTCCCATCGGGGTTCTGGAAGTGCTTCTCAGAACATTCCTGTTGTTTTGTGGTTGGTTCAAGTGTATTTAGACGCTCCGGATTTGTCAATGTATTTATATTTGTAGAAACCCTATCCCCCCGCCTGCCGAAGTCCCGATAAAGTCGGGACGGCGGGCAGGCC
>CAZOUZ010000200.1:0-2091 GCA_964583115.1 uncultured Dehalococcoidales bacterium | reverse complement strand
AGCCCGAAGCGGTCGGCGCTCTCCACCAGCATCACCGTGGCGTTTGGCACATCTATGCCCACCTCCACCACCGGCGTCGCCACCAGGATATGAAGCTCGCCGGAGTAAAAGCGCTGCATCACCTCTTCCTTGTCCGCCGTGGAAATACGCCCGTGGAGCAGTCCCAGCTTGAGCTCGGGAAATACCTCGTTAGCCAGCCGCTCGTATTCGACGACCGCCGCCCTCGCCTGGATAGCCTCCGATTCCTCGATTAGCGGGCAGATGATAAACGCCTGCCGTCCTTCTGAAATCTGCTTCTTTATAAAATTATAGGCGCTTTTTCTCTGCGCCGGTTTCAGCCACTTCGTCTTCACCGCCAGCCTTCCCGGCGGGAGCTCGTCAATCACCGATAGGTCGAGGTCGCCGTACAAAGTCAGGGCGAGAGTCCGCGGAATCGGCGTTGCCGTCATTACCGATACGTGGGGGTTGAATCCTTTCTGGCGCAGCGCCGAGCGCTGCTCGACGCCGAAACGGTGCTGCTCGTCAATCACCGCCAGTCCCAGTTTATAAAACTCCACTTCCTTCTGAATAAGGGCGTGGGTGCCGATGACGATATCGATACTCCCGTCCAGGATGCGCTTCTGGAGCCCGCGCTTTTTCGTCTGGGTAATAGCGCCGATAAGCAGCGCCACGGTCAGGGGACGGGAAAGGAGCTCGGAATAGACTCGTATATAATCGTCCGTCTCCTCCGGTTTCGCCACTGCGGAAAGAAGCTGGCAGATGGTGGAAAAATGCTGCCCGGCAAGAATTTCGGTAGGTGCCATCAACGCCCCCTGGTAGCCGCTGGCTGCCGCCATCAGCAGCGCCGCCGTAGCCACCACCGTCTTACCGCTGCCGACATCCCCCTGGAGCAGGCGGGACATCGCCTGCGGTCTCCCGAGGTCGCCGAGCATCTCTTCGAGCGATTTCTTTTGCGCCCCGGTAAGCTCAAAGGGCAGAGATTTTATAAAGGTTTCCAGCACCGCTTTGTCGGTACCGATAGCGTTGCCCGGCTGTCCCTCCTGCCAGTCGCGCTTTTTGCTCAGTACCCCGAGCTGAAGGAGAAAAAGCTCGTCGAAAGCCAGGCGGACCCTCGCCCGCGTCTTCATACCTTCATCGTCGGGAAAGTGCGCCTGGCTGATTGCCTGCGGCAGTTCCAGCAGTTTCTGCCTCTCTATCAACTCCGGCGGCAGAAAGTCCTCCACCTGCCACGCCCACTGGTCGACGACACCCTTCATCAGCTTCCTCACCTGGCGGGGATGCAGTCCGCTGGTCAGGGAATAGAGAGGCACCAGGCGGCCTGCGTGAACAAGCTCCCTGTCTTCGATAAGCTCCCATTCCGGAGACTGAAAGACGTGCCGTCCCTTGAATACGCCCACCCTGCCGCTGATAACCACCCTGGTATTCGTTGTCAGCGTTTTCACCAGGTAGGGATTGTTGAACCAGACCACCCTGACATTACCCGTCTCGTCGCCGACTGTAGCCTCGGTGCTCCTCCTGCCCCCCAGTCTGGTCTCCCGCGCTTCCCAGACATTAGCCACGATAGTCTCTTCCGTTCCTTCGGCAAGCTGCGAGATGGTCTTCCTCTGGCTGTAGTCGAGGTGGCGGTGGGGGAAGAAATAGAGCAGGTCACGGACCGTTTTTACGCCGAGCCTGGCGAACTTGGCTGCCATAGTCGAACTGATACCCTTGACAATGGTAATCGGCGAATCGATTGATTGAGCAGCCGCCGCCCGTTTCGCTCTCGGCTTCGGGGTGGGTTTACTTACCGCTTCAGGCGGACTGACCTTCCCCTTCTCTTTTTCCCCGCCTTCCACTTCAACCAGAAAGCCGAGTATGCTATCTATCCATTCTTTGCGCTGCTCTTTGGATAAAGAAGCATAGTCCGACTTGGCAAGGTGGAATTTATTAAAGCGGCGGAGGAGCTGCGGGGAGGTTATAGACTCCACGGCCTGACCGGCCCAGTTGTGGAGAAATTTATCCAGACCACCGATTACCGCCGAATCTACATAGCCCTTCTTGCACTCAAGCTCAAGAATTTTACGCAGAGGCTCAGCATTTAGCGACAAATTT
>CAZOUZ010000199.1:0-2167 GCA_964583115.1 uncultured Dehalococcoidales bacterium | reverse complement strand
AATGACAAAAGTTTAACCCCGCTTGACGCCCTTTGGGCGAGCCCCCATTCATCCATGGGTAAACCCGTGGTCTTCTGCCCTTCGGGTTCCGATAAACACAAAAAGCGCAGGACTGTTATCCTGCGCTTTTTATTTATATGAGCTCTAAAGCCGGTAAGCCTTCAGCCTGTCAAATACAGCTCGTGCTGCTTTATGTACTCGTCCACCGCCTCGGGGACGAGATGACTGATAGATAAGCCCCGGGCGACACGCTCCCGGATTTCCGTGGCACTGATATCCACATTCGGCTCGTCCAGGACTGTCACTCTCTCCGATATTCCGGGCAAATCGGCCTCCAGGGTGGCCAGGTCGGGGACAGCGCAGTCCGGCCTGGGGACCGCCACCAGACGGCACGCCTGAATCAGCCGCTCAGGCTCCTTCCACCAGGGAAAGGATGCCAGGCTGTCACAACCCATTATAAAAAATATCTCGCAATCCTCCCCTACCAGGTCCCGCAGCTCGACTATAGTATCGATTGTATAGGAGGGACCGCTCCTGTTCATCTCTATAGTGGACAGTTTGAAATAAGGATAACCGGCGATAGCCAGGCGCACCATCCGGACACGGTGCTCTACGGACGAAATACAGTCCTCCTCCTTAAATGGTGTCCGGGCGGCAGGCATAAAAATAACTTCTGCCAGACCGAGACGGGCCCTTACCTCCTCAGCCACTGCAATGTGCCCTTTGTGAACGGGGTCGAAAGTCCCGCCAAGTAGACCGATATCCATTTTTAATCCCTTCACCAACAATTATACGGCATTCTGATTACCACTCCCACTCGAAGCCGCCGCAGCGGACCCTGTCACCCGGCTTAATCCCGGCCCGCTCCAGTGCCTTACGGACTCCCAGCCTGCTCAGCGGCCTCTGAAGCTGCCGGAGCACCTCGGGACTCGAAAGGTCTACCCTGGCAATAATACGCTCCAGCCCCGGCGCCGCCACGTCAAAGACATCTCCGTCCTTATTCACGCTGACACCGGCGCCCCTGGGCTGAGGACGGAAGACCGCCCCGGGAGTCCTCTTGCCCGTTCTTACTCCGGCCCCCGCCTTACTCAACACCTTCGTCGCTTCAGCAACAAGTCCGGGCACACCTTCACCGCTCTCCGCCGAGACGAACAGCACCGGCGTGCCGACATTATCAAAGGTCTTTTTAATCTCATCCAGCCGGGCGTTAACCCCGGGCAAATCAATCTTGTTTACCGCCACGAGCTGCGGCTTTTTAGCCAGAGTCGCATCGAACAGGCTGAGCTCGGCGTTCACCTGCACCATACCTTCCACAGGGGACTCCGAGGTACCGTCTATCAGGTGAACGAGTATCTTGGTCCTCATAATATGGCGCAGGAAGTCGTGCCCAAGACCTTTTCCAAGATGGGCACCCTCAATCAACCCCGGAATCTCAGCCCAGACAAAACTGCTCAGTCCCACCTCCACCACACCAAGCACAGGCTCGAGGGTAGTGAACGGATAGCCAGCTATCCTCGGCCTGGCTGCCGATGCCGCCGCCAGCAGGGTAGACTTACCGGCGTTAGGAAAACCAATTATACCGACGTCGGCAATCAACCTCAACTCAAGCGTCAACGAGCGTTCCTCCCCGACCTCTCCCTTCTGGGCTATCCGCGGGGCCTGGTTTGTGGACGAAGCAAAGTGAACGTTACCCAGTCCTCCCCCACCGCCCCTGGCCACCACCTCCTCCTGACCGGGCTTCTTGCAGTCGGCAATAAGCGCACCACCGTCTGCCTCGCTATCCGTTACCATTGTCCCCACCGGCACCTTCAGCACGAGGTCAGCACCCTTCCTGCCATGCTTCTTCTGTCCCTTACCGTGCCCGCCCTTTCCCGCCCGGTAAAGCCTGTTCCGCCTGAACGAGCGCAGACTGTTGATTCCCAAATCGACAGCCACAATCACGCCACCACCATCGCCACCGTCTCCTCCGTCAGGGCCACCGAAAGGAACATACTTTTCATGCCGGAAACTTATCGCTCCGTCTCCTCCGTCACCAGCCCTCACTCTTATTTCTACCTTATCAAACAAACTTACTATCCTCTTATTCCATTACTGTTCCAGTAGTGAGTATTATACGTAATATTACTATTAATAGTAGCACGAATTCAGCAGGGTTAAAATTCGCAGG
>CAZOUZ010000198.1:0-2209 GCA_964583115.1 uncultured Dehalococcoidales bacterium | reverse complement strand
TATTTATAAATCCCTCACCCTGTATCCCGATAATCCTTTTCAAGGGAAATCGGGAAGTGTTTTTGGGAAGAGGGGCAAAGCCCCTCTTAAACAACCCTCAATATTTTGGCTAAAGAGGTTTCACCACTCTTAAAGCACCTTCACATTTTTATTAAGGGACTTTCGCCTCTCTTTGGTTCTCCACCGGCTTTTTCTTTCTTTGTTACTCCGATTTGAAAGCTGCCCTAATAGTATACTTCATCTCCTGAAAAAGTCTAATAACCCGAAGCACAGAGTTCCACAGGCTTGCCTGTGGGTATCTACGAACGGGCCGAGGATTATTGTCCGCGGCAATGCCCGGGACGGCTGCGGTAATACGATCCATATGGCAGGCTTTATGCTTACCGGGTGAACTGAAGGGAGTTATTGACTTCAGGGAGCCGGGGCGTTATAAAGAATGGTAGTAGGTTATGGATAAGAAACTGCTTAATTTAATGATAATAGCAAAAGAGAGTGAGGCACTGGCGGAGCTGCATGCCGGGCTGGTCGGGAGCGGCTTTGCTTGCCTGATTACTCCTTATGAGGAAGAGATAATCGAGCGGGTCTCCGAGCGGTCTCCGGATATGGTCCTTGTCGAGGTCAACGGCTATCTGTCGGCTCCTGAAATGCGGCAGTTCGTCAACAGGATGAAAAAGGAGAACTCGCTGCCGGTCCTGGCGCTGATTGCTAACGGGATGCTCGATAGCATTAACAGTGAATTGAGCGTGGATGATTTCCTGACCAGTCCCTACGATGCTAAGGAACTCGTGCTGAGGATAAAAAGGCTCATCCGCAGGGTTGAAATTGAAACTGCCGATAGCAGCGAAATGCTCAGGTGTGGCGGCCTGGCGATAGACCTTGCCAGGTGCGAGGTAACCGTGGATGGCAGGAAAGTGGAGCTTACCTTCAGAGAGTACGAGCTGCTGAAGTTTCTTGCTGGTAATCCGGGCCGCGTCTATACCCGGGAGGCGCTGCTCGATAAGGTCTGGGGCTTCGACTATTATGGCGGTGACAGGACGGTGGACGTCCATATCAGAAGACTCAGGAGCAAGATTGAGAGTCCGAAGCACGACTTTATCGAGACGGTAAGGAATATCGGCTACAGGTTCAAGAAAGACCCGTAGTTTGTACCTCACCTGTGAAAAATTCACCTCCTTTTGTAATCTGTTAGAAACATTAGCGGGCTAAACTGGAATAAAAGGAGGTCTGGTTATGCCCGTTAGTTCCGGTGATACTGCCTGGGTCATGGTCTCGTCGGCGCTTGTCCTGCTGATGACTCCCGGGCTCGCTCTTTTCTACGGAGGCATGGCAAGGCGTAAAAACCTGCTTTCCACGATAATGATGAGCTTTGCCATCATGGGACTTGCCGGTTTAATCTGGGTGCTCTGGGGATACAGCCTGAGCTTCGGCTCGGATGCCGGCGGGTTCATCGGGGGGTTGAATTTTCTCGGCCTTACCGGCGTGGGGATGGAGCCTTCGGATATCTACGCCACCACGATACCCCATCTTGTCTTTATGGTCTTTCAGGGTATGTTCGCTATCATTACCGTCGCTCTGATTACCGGAGCCGTGGTCGAGAGGATAAAATTCAGCGCCCTGATGCTTTTTTCAGTCCTGTGGGTAACGGTTGTTTATACCCCCGTATGCCACTGGGTCTGGGGTGACGGCGGTTGGCTGGGTGGTATCGGCGCTCTTGATTTCGCCGGAGGTGCCGTTGTCCATATCAATGCCGGTGTATCGGCACTTGCTCTGGTGCTGCTGCTGGGCAGGCGTAAAGGGTTCCCCCACGAGCTTATGGAGGCGAATAATATCCCGATGGTGGCGCTCGGTGCCGGACTGCTCTGGTTCGGCTGGTTCGGTTTCAATGCCGGCAGCGCCTTGGCAGCCGATGGCCTGGCTGCCAATGCCTTTGTCGCCACGAATATCTCGGCGGCAGCGGCCGGATTCACCTGGATGGTGATAAGCTGGCTCCACCGCCGTCCCAGCCTGCTCGGTACCGTTACCGGGGCTGTCGCCGGCCTGGTAGCGATAACTCCGGCGGCCGGTTTTGTGACTCCGCTGGCCGGTATCCCGATAGGTATCGGGGTATCCGTAATCAGCTATTACAGCATAATACTGTTAAAGACTAAACTCGGCTTTGATGATTCCCTGGACGTTTTTGCCGTTCACGGCATGGGCGGTATCTGGGGAG
>CAZOUZ010000197.1:0-2227 GCA_964583115.1 uncultured Dehalococcoidales bacterium | reverse complement strand
CTGTCCCAGTAGTCGCGGTCGCCAATCATAATACCAAGCTCGGTCTCGCCCCTGAACTTATCGATATTATAGTAGGAGCAGTTGCCGATGTGCTTGCCCTCCGGCGTTTCTACGGCGAACTGGCAGCTGTTCCGGTAAGGATAGCGCAGCTCATCGGTATAGTCCGCAAGGTACTGAGAGTAGGGGACTGCCACCACCGGAGCGGCATCGAGCCGGGCAAGCTCCGGGTCTGTCTCCCAGGCATAGTCGTCCCAGGCGTCCGCCGTACTCTTTTCACGTAGTATTATCCTGCCGTTAACAATCATAAATAACCGATATTCCTTTTATAGCTGGAAAGACAGGGGGTCTTCCACCGCATCCACCTCTTTCAGTACCTGCTCCGCTGTCCGGCGGACGGCTTCGCTGGCGCTCTCAAGGCACTGTTTCAGGCATTCCCTGGCCTGAGTGTTACCTATTTTACCAAGCGCCTGGACGGCAGACATCTGGACGTCCACATCGGAATCGCCGACCAGTGTAATCAGATAGGGCACCGCTTCCTCTTCCTCAAGCTCGCCGCAGGCACCGGCGGCTTCATAGCGTATCTCGGCATCGGCACTTGATAGCTCCTTCAGCAGTACCGGCAGCCAGGTGGGGTCGCAGCTTTTACCCATAGCGTAAATAGAGCTTACCTTGAGCCCGGGATTACGGCTTGTATAGGCTTCCCCGATAGCTTCCTTCACCCTGGGGATACTCACCGGAGCCGCCGACTCCAGGGCACGGCGGCTGACTTCCACCGCCTTGGTCTTATCGTCAATAGCCGCCAGCAGAGCTTCCTGCACCCTGGCGACGTGGGTTTCACGCAGCTTCTTATGCTCCGCCAGCATAGCAAACTTGCCTAGGGCGATAGCTGCCGCCGCCTGGACTCTTTCCGAGCTGTCCTGCTCCAGAAGACCGATTAAAGGGTCGATAAGCGAAGCCTCTTCGTTCTCCCACAAGCCCTCTATCGCCCGGCTCCGCACCTCATCATCGCGGTCTTTCAGGCAGTGCCTGAAGATGGCATCGAAGTTGAGTTCGAGGTTATCTTCGGCAAGCTCGACCAGACGGACAACAATCTGGCGCCGCCGCTCCGGCTTGATTGCCGTCCACGAGCTTTGAAAGACCTCCATCTCCTCCGGGGTCAGGTTGGACAGTTCGACCAGCCTTGAATTGAGCAGGGACTTGTTCTTCTTACCCAGCTCGATAATCGTTTTTTCAACGGGCAATGTCATAACGGCTTTCCCTAGTCCTCCTCGTCCTCCTCTTCCCCGTATTCCCAGATAGGCTCGGTAAAAAGGTCTATGTATTCTCCCATAGCTTCGGCAGCAAGCTGCTTCATTCTCTCTCTGGTCTCACTGGCTTGCTGCGCCAGCTCGGAAGTATCAATTTCAACGCCAAGCATTTGAGGCAGGACTGAAAATATAGCCAGGGCAGCCATCGGGTTCTGTATCCGGGTGGCATAAGCCGGCACCTCGCCGAGCAGGCAGATGCCCTCGACATCCCTCTCCTTGGCAACGCCGAGGAGCAGACCGTTCAGCCCGGAAATCTGGAGGTTGCCCCTCTGTAGCAGGTCGCGCTCTCTCAGTTCATCGGTAAGCTGCGGGACGGTGGCTACTCCCCAGACATTGGGCTGCTCGGTATGGTGAATGCGGGTGATAGCCGCGGCACAGGTATAGATTCTCTTTGCTTGAAACTTTAGCCCGACATCGATAACGCAGTTGGCAAGCTCGTAAGCGTTGGAGGACGGCTGGTCGTCACCGATGAAGAGTATTATATCGCTCCCCTCGCCGGTGTTTTTCCAGTAGTAGAACCTGCTCTGAGGGAACTGCGGAGCCTCGACCAGATTATCCCTGACCGCCACCCCGATGGGGTCGAAGAAGCGGGAAGCCTCAATCTCTCCCAGCCTTTTGAAGTCGAGCTTCCTTTCCAGGTAGTTAGCCACCAGCATCGAGACGTTGCCGACGCCGGGCCAGGCAGCCAGCAGGTTCGGCGACTTCAGTTTCGGGCGGGCATAAAACTTGACCAGATTGTTCATTTTACATAACCTTTTTTCAAATATAATTCTTATTTTTTACTACGATTAACCATCTGTCACCCTGAGTCCCGATTCTTCGTCACTACGTTCCTCAGAATGACATTTGAGGCAAGGCTCCCCCTTTTACAAAGGGGGAATGGCTTCGCCTTCCTTAAGCAATCCTTTTTACTTTTTCTT
>CAZOUZ010000196.1:0-2232 GCA_964583115.1 uncultured Dehalococcoidales bacterium | reverse complement strand
CCCCGATCTCCACCGTGACAGGGTGGCATGTTAGTCCGCTACACCACGGGGCCATTCAGCCTAAATAAGCGAAGACAATAACAAATTTTTTCAGCTATCCAGAGTCTAGCAGGGGATATTATATCGTGTCAAACTAGCCGCCGTCAGCCCCGGCGCGCCCGTAGTCATCATCCATCCTGACCACATCTTCCAGTTCGGGAGTGGAGACTTCAAAGATAACCGTATCCTCTATAGCTTTCAGGCGGTGTTTCGTCAGCGGCGGCACCCTGAAACAATAGCCGCTCTCAACCTCGGACCGGACAAGCTGCCCGTCCTTCCCCTCAACCTCCACCAGGGCTTTCCCTTCATAGATATAAAGCGTCTCATCTTTTTCCTTGTGATACTGAAGGCTGAGCCGGTGTCCCTGCTTGACATAAATCAGCTTACCGGCATACTTCCCGGTATGAGCAAACAGCAGCTCGAACCCCCAGGGCTTTTCAGTTTTCCGCGGCAGTTTGTCATTCATACCCGATATCCTTTTAGACCCCGGCTATTTCTCTACCTGTGCCGAGCAGTTTTTCCACCCGGGCAGGAGTGCTGCTCTCGGCATAGACACGGAGCAATGGCTCGGTGCCGGAAAACCTTATCAGCAGCCAGGCACCGTCGGCCAGGGTGAAACGATAGCCATCGGTAGTACCGAACTCCGCCACCTTTACCCCGTCAATCTCCTCCGGCGGTCTCCGCTTTACCCGGTCAATTACCGCCTGACGTTCCGTCTCGGGGAATCTTATATCCACGCGGTTATAGTGATGGGTGCCCACTTTGCTATAGAGGTAGTCGATTAGCTGCGAGGGGCTTTTACCCGTCTTTGCCATCAGGTCGAGGAAATATAGGATTGACAGAATACCGTCCCTCTCCGGGACATGCCCCCGGAAGCCGAAGCCGCCGCTTTCCTCTCCGCCGATAAGAGCATCTTCAGCCGTCATTATCGGGGCAACGTACTTGAAGCCCACCGGCGTCTCACGCACCGGGACACCGAAGAGCTCCCCGAGGCGGTAGAGCATGCTGGTGGCGGTTACCGTCTTGACTATGAGTCCCCGCTCACCGCGCACCTCCAGCAGGTAAAGACAGAGCAGGGCAAAGACCTGCTGGGTAGTCAGAAACTTTCCCTTTTCATCCATTATGCCGAGGCGGTCGGCATCACCATCGGTTGCCGCTCCAACACTAGCGCCCTGTCCCTTAATAGCAGCAGCAAGCTTCGCCAGATTGGCGGCAATCGGCTCGGGTTGAATGCCGGGAAACAGCGTATTGCGCTCGCCGTTTATCTCGACTACCTCGATACTCCCACCACCCAGTAACTTTTTAAGATATCCGGCTCCGGCGCCGTACATCGAGTCGACAACCACCTTCAGCTTCGTCCGGCGCAGTCCTTCGAGGTCGACGAGCCTGGCGATTTGCTCTTCATAAATCGGGGCCAGGTCGAAAAGCTCCACCAGCCCTTTTCCCCTGGCTTCAGCCAGAGGCAGTTGCTCCACCTTTCCCGAAGCAATAATGCGAGAGATATTTTTTTCTATCTCAGCGGTAACTTCATCAGGGGCGCCGGCACCTTCCCACGTCTTATACTTGAAGCCATTCCAGGCAGCCGGATTATGGCTGGCGGTAATGATAACCGCCCCACCGGCTTTTACTTTCGCGGTGCCGTAGCTAATCACCGGCGTCGGTGTAGCCTTCGGACAGAGGTAAGTTTTTATGCCGTTACCGGCAGCTACCTCAGCCACCGCCGCGGCGAAGTCCTCCGAGGCGAAGCGGGTGTCATAGCCGACAATCAGTCCCTGACCGGCAAGCCCGGACTTTTTCAAATAGTCGGCAACCGCCTGGGCGCAAATCCTCACGTTATCGAAGGTAAAGTCCCCGGCGATAATTCCCCGCCAGCCGTCGGTACCGAATTTAATGGGATTATCTTTCAATCCTATCCCCTGTATCCCCTTCCCTTTGTCAAAGGGAAGGGGGAAGATTTCTTTTTTAAGAGGGGCTTCGCCCCTCTTTACGCCCTTATTATTTCCCAATCCTCCACAAGCAAAAGAGATTTTTGGAGAGGGACTTCACTCCTCTTGACGCTCTCTGATTTATAAAACCCTATCCCCTTAATCCTCTTTCTCTCACTCTCCCCCACTCTTCTCCCGTCACCCTGAGTCCCGACAAATCGGGACGAAGGGTCTCGGTGAGGTAAAGGGGATAAAGCCGCGTATCTCC
>CAZOUZ010000195.1:0-2254 GCA_964583115.1 uncultured Dehalococcoidales bacterium | reverse complement strand
AGGGTAACCTGGCTAATCACGGACATCAAAGGGGAGGAGCCCGCCCGGGTGCCGTGCTTCCTGCGGGCGGTTAATTTCCCGGAATATTATGCCGGCACGACTCTAATGAAAACTATGTATAACTACGACGACCTCGTCCGGGCCTGGAAGAAGTTTCGCCAGGACTTTGATATGGATACCGCTATGGGTCCCGGTCTTGTCTGGCCGGGAAAGGTGTTTGATAGGATTGACTATAAACTGCTGAAGTGGCCGGGCCACGGACTTGCTCCTGAAAGCCGGTCGTACCAGTATATTGAGGGCGAGTATATGAAGGCCGATGAGTACGACCACTTGATTCAAGACCCGTCTGATTTTTGGCTGAGAATCATCATGCCCCGTATAGCTGGCGCGCTGGAGCCTTTTAAGCATCTCAATCCTTTCAACCCAATGAGCGGGATACCGATAGGCTTCATAGCGCCGTTCGCAAGACCGGATGTACAAACTGCTTTTCAGGCCCTCATGGATGCCGCAGAGGAACTGGAGAAATGGATGGCGGCAACTGCGGAAGCCAGCCGGGAGGAGATGGCCGCGGGATACCCGCCTTTTGGTGACAGTTTTTCCGGGGCGCCCTTTGATATGATAGGTGATATGCTGCGAGGCACTCATGGAATAATGCTGGATATGTACCGGCAGCCGGACAAGCTGCTGGAAGCCCTGGAAAAAATCACGCCCATGACTATTGACATGGCGGTATCCGGGGCCGATGCCGCCCTGAGTCCGGTGGTCCCGATGCCGCTGCATAAAGGCGCCGATAGTTTTATGTCCGCTGAACAGTTTGAGACCTTCTACTGGCCTACCCTGAGGAAGGTCTTGATTGGCTTAATCGACGAGGGCCTGGTGCCTATACCCCTCGCCGAGGCGTACTACGATAAGCGTCTGGAGGTTATCAAGGATGTACCCCGGACCTCGACGATATGGTGGTTCGAACGAACGGATATGGCTAAAGCCAAAGAAGTTCTCGGCGACACCACCTGTATTGCCGGAAATGTGCCCACTTCACTGCTGAGTACCGGTACTCCACAGGAGGTCAAGGAGTACTGCCGCAAACTCATCGAAGTCTGCGGTAAAGGCGGCGGCTACATACTGACCGGAGCGTCATCGGTAGAGGAGACGACCGCTGACAACCTGCGGGCCATGATGGAGGCTACCAGGGAATACGGCATCTATAAGTAGCAATACTATAAATAGCTGGAGCTGCTGGAGCCGACCGTTCAAAAGAAATATAAAAGAATGACTGACAAAGATTTAGACCCGGAAGAGCTGATTCAGCAGAGAATTGCCGAAGAGGAAAATATCCGGCACAAAGTGGACGAGGACGGTGCCAGATGGACGAAGGCCTATTTCGGTGGCGGGGCGCATTTACAAAACTGGTTAAGCCAGTTCATTGAGCTCAAGGGCGAAGAGAATGTAAAGACGGAGGAAATAGACTCCAGGGGATTTCAGTGCTTTGAAGAGAGCGGTGAGAAAATGTGCCGAATCTGGGTCAAGGACGAAGGCGAGCAACAGGAAAGCGACCTGTGGTAGCGCTAACTCTGAAGCACAATCGGGTATAACCCCGGTACAATATGCCGGCTTATTAGAAATAACCAGAGGAGGATACGATGGTAGGTGACATTAGCGACCAGAACTTCGAAAATGAGGTGCTTCAATCTGACATACCAGTAGTAGTGGACTTCTGGGCACCCTGGTGCGGTCCCTGTCACATGATAGCTCCGATAACCGAGAAGCTTTCAGAGGAACTTGCCGATAGGGTAAAGTTCTGCAAGCTCAACGTGGATGAAAACCATGAGACGGCTGTGAAGTACCAGGTAATGAGCATACCTCTGTTATTATTCTTCAATGGCGGTAAGCAGGTCGATAACATCCTGGGAGCCGTCCCGGAGGCAGTGATTCGACCAAAAGTCGAAGCACTAGTCTAAGGGTGAATCATATGCGCGGGTTGATAGACAAGCTTGAGTCAGGAAGCGGGCAGAGAAAGCCAAAAATGCTGAGAGTGAACCGATTTACCATAAAGCATTAGGGGCAGCAAAAGAGCTGGAAAAAGCCAGCGAGCAGCTATCCCGGGTACTGATGGAATTAAAAGGAGATAGGCAGGCATGAAAGTATGCATTATTGGTGCCGGCGCTGGTGGGCGGAGTGCCTCGGGGCGGATTCGACAGATGGACAAACAAGCCCAGATAGACATCTTTAGTACCCAGAGCGAGATTGGTTATGC
>CAZOUZ010000194.1:0-2254 GCA_964583115.1 uncultured Dehalococcoidales bacterium | reverse complement strand
ACTTCTCGAGGGTTTCTCCGTAGCTGTTGTATTCTTTGACTGTTGTCATTTTGCCTTCCTTTCTATTATTTGGTTACCTTATGTAAAATAAGATGCGGTAACATTGTACTCCCCTGTTCTCACTTTATCACTCCAGCCTCACCCCGTCACTCCAGCCTCACCCCGTCACTCCAGCTTCACCCTGTCATTCCCACTTTCGCCTGTCATTCCCACTTTCGCCTGTCATTCCCACTTTACCCGTCATTCCCACTTTCGCCTGTCATTCCCGCGAAAGCTTGCCCCGTACTTGATACGGGGGCGGGAATCCACTAATTCAAGCCGGTTCCGGGAACCTGGATTCCCGACCTAGTCGGGAATGACAATTTAACATTTTCAGACAGCCTCAAATTTTTAGAGAGCGGGGGTTTTGCCCCTCTTAAACACCCCCAGAGGGTTTCCCTCTTCCTGGGCGCTCTGTTATTTTTGAGGGGATTTTGCTTTTCTTGATGCTCCCGGTATTTTTGATTGGAGGGATTCTCTGCTAGAGCCATCTCTGGATGACGACCTTGCTTTCGGTGAAGAAGCGGACGGCTTCCTGTCCCTGGGTGTGCAGTATGCCGAAGAAGGAGTCCTTCATCCCGCTGAAGGGGAAGAACGCCATCGGCGCCACGATTCCGATGTTGATGCCGACATTGCCGCTGGTAACCCGGTACTGGAATTCCCGGGCGGCTTTGCCGTTTGAGGTAAAGATGGTGTTGCCGTTGCCGTACCGGCTGGAGTTGCACAGCTCTATCGCCCGGTCAAGGTCTTTCACCCGCAGGACGCTCATTACCGGCCCGAAGATTTCTTCCCTGGCTATCGTCATCTCCGGGGTAACGTTCTCAAAAATGCTTGGCCCGAGGAAGCAGGTATCAGGATAATCGCCGGTTATTTTTACATTTTTTCTGCCGTCGAGTCTGAGAGTAGCCCCTTCCCTGATGCCGGTCTCGATGTAGCCGATGATTCTCTCTTTCTTGCTTTTGTCCTTAACCGGTCCCATCTGCACCGATTCGTCAAGCCCGTAACCGATGACTATATTCTTTGCCGCCTCGGTGATTTTATTCAGGAAGTCGTTGTAAAACCCGTCGTCCTCGCCGACGATGACGAGATTGGCGCCGGAAAGGCATCTCTGACCGGTATTGCCGTAGAACGATGTCATCATTGCCGGGACCGTGCCGGCTACATTGCAGTCCGGCATAATCACCATAAAGTTCTTGGCGGCTCCCTGGGCGATAACCCTCTTGCCGGTCTCGCCGCACCGCTTGTATATAACGTCTCTTGCCGTCGAGGTGCGCCCGACGAAGGCTATGCCGGCAATATCCGGACTGTCCAGCATCCCGTTCACCACATCTCTTTCGCCGTTGACCACATTCCAGACCCCGGGCGGAAAGCCGGCTTCGTCGACAAGCTCCGCAAGTTTCATCTGACTGAGAGGGACCTCCGGCGAGGGTTTGATGACGACGCAGTTTCCGGTGGCGGCAGCGTAAGGCGCCGACCACAGAGGAATCATAAACGGGAAGTTGTAGGGAGCGATTATCCCGAAAACTCCCAGCGGCTGCCGGATGAGGTACTCGTCTATACCGGAGGCGATATCCTCGAGGTTATAGCCCATCATCATCGTGGGGATACCGCAGGCGACTTCGACATTCTCGATTCCCCGTCTTGTTTCGCCCCTGGATTCGTCTATTGTCTTGCCGTGTTCCTGGGTCTGGACACGGCTCAGTTCTTCAAAGTGCTCCTCAAGGAGTTCATGCAGGTTGAAGAGGTATCTTGCCCTGGTGACCGGGGGAGTCGCCCTCCACGCCGGGAAAGCTTCCCGGGCGGCGCTTATGGCGGCGTTTATCTCGTCTCCGGTGGAAATCGGCACCCTGGCGATTAGCTGTTGTGTTACCGGGTTGACCACCTCCTGCATTTTGCCCTTTGATTCCACCCATTCTCCGCCGATATAGTTCCTGACGGTTATTACCTCTTTTACGGCTTCCTCAAGAAGTGCCATATCTGTCTCCTCCCGGACTTATTTCTTATTTTTGCGGCTTAAAACCCGCTGCGCGGCTTCGGCGATGTTTTCAACGGACATCCCGTAGTGGTCGAGCAGCGAGTCGTGGTCGAGCGCTGTTTCGGTGAACTTATCGTTTATTCCTACCATTTCAAGCGGTACGGGGTATTCCCTGGAGAGTGTTTCCGCCACGGCACCGCCCAGACCGCCGATTATGGAGTGTTCCTCCGCCGTGACTAT
>CAZOUZ010000193.1:0-2261 GCA_964583115.1 uncultured Dehalococcoidales bacterium | reverse complement strand
TGAGGAATCGCCGGTAGCCCGTGACGTCCTCGATAGCATACTTCAAAACTCGAAAATCGCCTCTGAAGAAAAAATCCCTCTCTGCCAGGATACCGGCGCCGCCGTAGTTTTATTGGAGCTGGGGCAGGAAGTCCATATCACCGGCGGCGACCTTTCTCAGGCGGTAAACGAAGGCGTCCGGCGGGGCTATACAGACGGTTACCTGCGCAAGTCGATGGTGCAAAAGCCTTTCTCGGAGAGGGTAAATACTTCGGATAACACCCCGGCGATTATCCACACTGAAATTGTCCCCGGCGATAAGCTCAAGATTATAGTGATGCCGAAGGGCGGCGGCGCTGAGAATATGAGCCGTCTGGCGATGCTATCGCCGTCGCAGGGCAGGGACGGAGTGATAGAATTCGTTGTCGATACTGTGGATGAAGCCGGCGGCAATCCCTGTCCCCCGGTTATTGTCGGAGTAGGTATCGGCGGGACTGCCGAGCAGACAATGATGCTTGCCAAGAAAGCGCTGTTGCGGAAGGTAGGCGAACCGAGCCCTGATGCCGAGTCTGCGGAGCTGGAAAAGGAAATTCTCCGGCGTGTCAATAACCTGGGAATCGGGCCGATGGGATACGGCGGCAGGACGACCGCCCTTGCCGTCCATATCGAGGTTTTCCCCGCCCACATCGCCAGTTTGCCGGTGGCGGTCAACCTTCAGTGCCACAGCGCCCGTCACCGGGAAGCTGTTTTATAAAATATATCGTGGTAACTATAATGGATGTTACAAGGATAAAATCCCCGTTCAGTGAAGAAACGGTTGGAAGCCTGAAAAGCGGCGACAGGGTCCTGATTACCGGTGTAATTTACGTTGCCCGTGATACCGCCCACAAGAGAATGGTCGAATCTCTGGACGCAGGCAGTCCCCTGCCGTTTGATATCAAGGGACAGACGATATACTATATGGGACCTGCGCCGGCAAGGCCGGGACAGCCGATTGGCTCTGCCGGACCTACCACCAGCGGCCGTATGGATGCCTACTCGCCCCGCCTGCTCGCCGCAGGGCTGAAAGGGATGATTGGCAAGGGTATGCGTTCCCCGGCGGTAAAAGACGCCATAAAGAAGTATAAAGCAGTCTATCTTTCGGCTATCGGCGGTACCGGCGCCCTAATCTCGAAGAGCATTAAGAAATCGGAGATAATAGCCTATGAAGAGCTTGGTGCTGAGGCGGTCCGCCGGCTTGAAGTTGAGGACTTTCCGGCTACGATGATAAATGATATCTACGGCGGAGACCTTTATCAGGAAGGCAAAGCCGGATATAGAATAGAACAGAAGGGAAGTGAGTCCGATGGACCCGTATGACTATATTATTGCCGGCAGCGGTATTGCCGGGCTTTATACGGCTCTGCTGGCTAAAGAGCACGGCAGTGTCCTGGTCATAACCAAGGGCAGTATTGACGACTGCAATACCAAGCATGCCCAGGGAGGCATCGCTGCCCCTATTGGCAGGAACGATTCCCCGGAGCTTCACTATAAGGATACCATTGCTGCCGGAGACGGGTTGTGTAATGAGGAGGCGGTGCGTATTCTTGTTAACGAAGCTCCCGACCGTATCTCCGAGCTTGTCAATCTCGGCGTCCCTTTCGATACTGTGGACGGGGAGGTTACTCTGGCGAGAGAGGCGGCGCACAGCGTGCCGCGCATTCTTCATGCCGGAGGTGACGCCACCGGCGAGCATATCGAGGTTACTCTGAGCAACCAGGTACGCTCATCGAAGATTCAGGTCCTGGAGAATTCCCTGGCGACCGAAATACTCGTGGACAAGGGGAAGGTCGAGGGCATAAAAGTCCTTGATTGCCATACCGGCTATATCGAAGAATTTCACTGCCGCTTCCTGATTCTGGCTACCGGCGGTGCCGGGCAGTTATTCAAGTTCAATACCAACTCGGATATCGCCACCGGCGATGGTCTCGCCCTGGCTTTTAATGCCGGAGCGGAGATTACCGATATGGAGTTCTACCAGTTCCACCCCACCGCTCTTCATCTTCCCGGGGTAACTCCCTTTCTTATATCGGAAGCGGTCAGGGGTGAAGGCGGAATGCTCCGCAATGCCGGGGGACGCCGGTTTATGACTGACTATACGCCTGATGGTGACCTGGCGCCGCGCGACATCGTCGCCCGCAGTATACTCTACGAGATGAATAAAACAGGCTCGGACAAGGTCTTTATCGACGTTACTCACCTGCCGCCTCACACCGTTACCACCCGGTTTCCGCATATATACC
>CAZOUZ010000192.1:0-2329 GCA_964583115.1 uncultured Dehalococcoidales bacterium | reverse complement strand
ACTCTCGTTAAGGACACCCATCTCATTAGCCATAGTCATAAGCTCAACAGCTATCATTGCTCTTTCGTCAGCATCCCTAGGCATTCCCTCTCTTCCCCACAGGAGTCCAATAAAGTTAGCATCGTATGTTTTAACCAGAGGCAACTCCTCTTCCACCCTATCTAGGGAGATAGAATTAACTAAGGCCTTGCTTTTGCATACTTTCAATCCAGCCTCCATAGCCACTGGATTGGTAGTATCCAGTGACAACGGGAGGTCGGAAACCTCCTGCACCGTGTTGACAACCCACTCCATCAGCTCATTCCCGTTCCGGCGGGCGGGCCCGATGTTTATATCAAGGTAATCTGCCCCTGCTTCAGTCTCGGCTTTCGCCATATCCTGGATAGGTCCCGCTACCCTCTCCCTCATCGCCGGGCCAAGAGTCTGAGACATGATATTGATGCTCTCTGCAATAAGGATCATTCTTCCCTCCTTAAGGCTTCCACGTCTTCAGGTAAGCCTGTATGTTCGCCCCCTCCCGGGGTCCAACCAGAACTTCCCAACCAGGCAACTCTTCCTCCAGACCGCCGCTCTCCGCGGCAGCATAACCGGGTATCACTATCTTGCGATGCTTAACCTTGTCTTCAATTCCGCTCTTCTTGACAAACGGCCCGATAGCATCGGAGACAAATTTGCCGGCCGCCCAGGCAGTCATAACCGAGAGTCCCTCGGTATCCATAACCAGAAGATAACTGGGGATTTTACTGCCTTCGATTTCACCGGAAACGATGAAGTAGGTCAGCGAAAAGTTAGTGGTAAGAAGCACCGGCGAATTTTCACCGGGGTCGCCAATCTCGTAGATTCCCTCGGTGGTAGCCAGCGGGCGCTGCGGGTCGGTATAGATGTTCATTCTTTCCACCAGCAGAGGGAACAGGCTTTCTCCCTGGAAATCAGAAAGCACTACGATGCCGGCATATTTAGCCACCAGCATCGAGGCTATTACCGCCTCTTTCATCGGGTCATCGGTCATCTCAGCCGTGATGACGATGGTAGGAAAACCCAACGGTTTAAACTTCTTGACCAGAGCGGAGTTCCTGATGATTACCTGGTCCTCAAATGCCTGGCGCACTGTCCTCGACCCGGAGTCAATGACAATATCGTTCAAACCAGCTTCGGTTAGTTTGTTGGTCAAATCGGCAACTTCGTCCAGGTTGGAGCCTTTGGCTGCCACCGGGCACGAATTCTCTTTAGCCAGACCAGCCACCTTATCGAGATTATCCTTGGTGGCGGCATAGAGCAGCGGTTTTTTATCGGCGCAAGCCTTCAGTCCCGCCGCCAGAATATCAGGATTTTCACTCATCAGAATAATGCCGGCATCGCTGTTCTGGGTAATCTTGTTTACCAGCGCCTCAAATTTGGCGGCATCTCCCGACTCGTCCTTTACCGCTACCAGCTCAGGACGGAGAAAAAGACCTACCCTTTCGTACTGGAACTGCTTGAATCTTCCCAGCCTGGCATCAACCTCGGAATCGTCCATGCTGTCCTTTATCAGGATGGCGACGCCGGTAGGGTTCTCGAACCTCTTCTCATGGCGGAAGAGGACCGTTTCACCGCCAACCTTCAATGCGTTATCGCCGACACCGATAGTAATCGGCCTGATAGGAGGAGCCGAAGCCTCCTGTAGCTGAGCCTTCGCTTCCTCGGAAACATAAGGGCAGGCCGACAGTTCTGCCTTACCCGCCGCCAGGTTCATAGCGAAGGCAAGGCAGGTAGGCACCCCGCATTCCTTACAGTTCGTCTTGGGCAATAACTTGAATATTTCTATCCCTGTAAGCGCCATTTCTCGTACTCCCTTCCAAGACTTTATTCACGATAAGTATGGGAAGAATGTCCACAAATTCTGTATCGCTAGTTTGCAACTCCTTCCCAAGATTTATTCTAAGCAAGAATGGGAACAATGTCCGCAATTCCTATGCCACTAATTGTAGACACCCACGGACAAGCCCGTGGAACTCTGCCCTTCGGGTTATTTGAAAACTCTTTTCCCAAACTCTATTCACGCCGGGAACAGAGGAACAGTGTCCGCAATTCCTGCGCCGTCAGTTTATAACTCCTTTTAATGCCGTCCCCGGAAAACTTTTCTTTTACAGCAGCGATTCCATGGTAAGAGCCGGATGACCTTTCTCCTGCAGGAAGGGAAGAATTTCTTCTTCAGTCACGCCAACAGTCTCATCGGCAATCATATCAAGAATGCCAGGCACTCCCAGTTCCTCACCCCTGACTTTGACACGTTCTCCAATCTCTTCCTTTAGACTCTTAGGCATCCAGACCACTCTCAATAAACCGCCAT
>CAZOUZ010000191.1:0-2335 GCA_964583115.1 uncultured Dehalococcoidales bacterium | reverse complement strand
CGGGCAGCCGGTACGACGGTATTCCTACCCGCATCATCCCGCCGGCAACCGGCAGAGCTTCGAACACGGTTACCTCGTGCCCCAGCCTGGATAAATAATACGCCACCGTCAGTCCGGACGGTCCCGAACCGATTACAGCTATCTTCTTTCCTGTCGGAGTGGCTTTTTTAATGTTCTGCTTCCACAGCCCGTCATCATTGTCGGCGGCAAATCGCTTCAGCTCTTTTATGGCTATCGCCTGCTCAAGCTGGCCGCGCCGGCACTTGGCTTCGCAGTAATGCACGCAGACATAGCCGAGCACTGACGGGAACGGGACCTTCTCGCGGATTACGGCCGCCGCTTCACCGAACTTACCCCGTCCGATTGCCCGGATGTACCGGGGGACGTCTATTCCGGCAGGACAGGCATTCTGACAGGGAGACTTTACCAGCTCTCTACAGACACCCGCCCGGCAGTAGCCCTTCTTAATGTGTTCTTCGTATTCATCCCTGAAGTAGCGAATCGTAGTCAGTACCGGGTTGGGCGCTGTCTGCCCCAGGGCGCACAGCGAGCCGGACTTCATCAGGTTGGCTAACCACTCCAGGTATTCGATATCCCCTTCCTGTCCTTCGCCTCTGGTGATGCGCTCCAGGACGCTGAGCATCTCTTCACTGCCTTCACGGCAGGGAAGACACTTGCCGCAGGACTCGGCCTGAGTAAAGGATATGAAAAAGCGGGCTAAATCAATCATACAGGTATCTTCGTCGGCAACCACCATTCCGCCGGAGCCAACGATAGAGCCCGCCTGCGCCAGGGACTCGTAGTCCACCGGCAGGTCTAGCATGCTGGCCGACAGGCAGCCGCCGGAGGGACCTCCGGTCAGCACCGCCTTGAATTGCTTGCCGCCGACTATTCCGCCGCCTATCTCGTAAATGATATCACCCAGCGGGATACCCATCGGCACCTCAATCAGTCCGGTGCGTACTATCTTGCCCGCCAGGGCAAACGTCTTAGTACCCTTGCTCTTCTCGGTGCCGAAACTGGCATACCAGTCAGCGTCTCTTTGCAATATCGCCGAGACGTTGCCCCAGGTCTCTACGTTATTGATATTGCTTGGCTTACTCCATAAACCGGATACCGCCGGGAAAGGCGGGCGGGAGCGGGGCATTCCCCTCTTGCCCTCAATGGAAGCCATCAGGGCAGTCTCTTCGCCGCAGACAAACGCTCCGGCACCCTCTTTAATCTGAATATCGAAACTGAAGTCGGAACCGAGGATGTTATCTCCCAATAAGCCATGTTCCGCCATCTGGGACAGCGCCGTCTCCAGCCGCTCTATAGCCAGCGGGTACTCGGCACGGCAGTAAATGTAACCGTGACTTGCCCCGGTGGCGTAAGCGCCGATAAGCATTCCCTCCAGCACGGCATGGGGGTCGCCCTCAAGCAGGGACCTGTCCATAAAGGCTCCCGGGTCGCCCTCGTCGGCATTGCAGATTATGTATTTCTCGTCGCCGGGGGCTTCCCAGAGACGTTCCCACTTAAAACCGGTGGAGGCACCGGCACCGCCTCTGCCTCTCAGTCCGGACTTGCTTATCTCATCGATAATCGCCTTGGGCTCCATTTTCAATGCCTTGACGAGACCGCTGTAACCGTCATTGGCAAGGTACTGTTTTATCTCCGCAGGGTCTATAAGCCCGCAATTGCGTAATGCTATGCGTACCTGCGGTTTAAGCATCGGCAGTTCAAAAAGCTTTGGAATGCCATCGATACTGTCTTCGCCTATAGTACCGAGAGCCAGGTCGGGACGGGGGTTATCATTAACAAGGTAGTCCTCGATAAGCTGAGGGATAATTTCCGGGGTAACACCGCTGTAGCAGATGCGGGGACGGTTCGGCTTGATTATATCAACCAGGGGTTCGGCGTAACAAAGACCGATACAGCCGACCTGTGTTACTATCGCCTCGATGCCCAGTCTGGACAATTCCCTGTCGATTGCCTCTAAGACAGCCATTGCGCCGGCGGCACGACCGCAGGTGGCAGTCCCGACAAGAATACGAGGCTTCTCGCTATGCTGCAAAGCCTCCCACTCTAACGTTGCCTGCCTGTGAATTTCATCAAAAGACATAAACTTCCCCATTGCTGTATAGAGAGGAAACTGCTTCCATATTTAGTTTAGCAAAGCTTTCAAATTTGGGCAACTAATAATAATACCTAACATATGCCGGCATATATAGGCATAAATACCTAACATATACCGGCGTATATAGGCATAAATACCTAAAACTTAAAGGGCAAACCAGGGAGCCGAATACGGACGTCAGTCACATACCCGGGGGTTTCCCCGCAGGTCAACCGCCCA
>CAZOUZ010000190.1:0-2366 GCA_964583115.1 uncultured Dehalococcoidales bacterium | reverse complement strand
TAGTATCATCCCCATTTTAGTCAGACTGTGCCGCTATGTCAAGATGAATAAGAAGTAAAAGGGGAAGAGGGACACAGGCCTGCCCGCCGTCCCGACTTTATCAGGACTTCGGCAGGCGGGGAGGATGGGGTTTTATACATAGAAAAATTATAAGACCCCGGTATTCCTAAGTGATATTGACATTTGCCAATTGGCGAATTATAATTCGTCTATGGACAGCAATCATTTAGGCGGAATAATCAAACAGCAGAGGATTGGGCTGTCGCTGACACTCCAGGAACTGGCAGCCAAATCAGGCGTATCGGCATCGCACCTGGGCCGCATGGAGAGAGGAGAGCGCTTCCCTTCAGCCCACATCCTTCAGAAAATTGCCAGGCCCCTGAACTTTGAAGAGGACGAGCTCTTTACCCTGGCCGGATATCTATCTCCCCAGTCTACTATGGTAGCCGAGAGGAGTCCGATTTACGGAAACGACCGGCTGGACCCTTACGTAGCCAGAGTACTCGCCCAGGAACCAATCGAGATGCAGCGTGCTGTCATCGGAATCCTCACTATTCTGAAGAGCATTGCCAAAAGCACAGGCACTGACAACGGTAAATAGCCAGCAGGCAAATTTTGCCAGCTGGTGTCATCCGGAAAAGGAGTAGCCGCCCGTGCCAGTGGTCATGGAGCACGCAGGCTGAAAAAAGATGACAGACCAGAAGAAGGACAGGCTGGATTTCGTCGATGCCGTAATACATGAGCTGAAGACTTCCCTGACTGCCATCATTGTTTCAGTCGAACTCCTTGCCGACGAACTCCGGCCGGAAGAGAAAAGCGTACTGGAACGGCTTATCCAGAGCATCACCAGAAATGCCCACAGTATAGACGAAAGGCTCTCCCTCCTTTCGGAAACGGGCGAGATGCTTTCCGATAACGCCCGCTTTCAACCGGAGCCTATCGAAATGAAAGAGATTGTCCAGAATGTAGCTATGCAGCTATATCCTACTGTCCAGAGTAGAAAACAGGTATTGACGCTGGAGGTAGCCGATTCGATACCTCCAGCCAGAGCGGACAGGCAGTATCTGGAGCAGATTCTACTGACGCTGATGACAAATGCCAGCAAGTTCACCGCCGAAGAAGGGCGGATAAAGGTGAGCGTCCGCCAGGAAAGGACGAACCTCATCGTAGAGGTGAGTGATACCGGGATAGGCATCCCGGCCGGGGAGCAAGACCGGATATTCGAGCCCTATTACCAGGTCAACCACGATAAAAGCAACCAGACCGCCTACACTGACAGGGAGGGAAGACAGAGGAGCGGCGGGCTTGGACTGGCTATCGCCAAATTCCTCGTCGAGCTTCACCGGGGCAATATCTGGCTGGAAAGTAAAGTCGGGCAGGGCAGCAGTTTCTTCTTCTCCCTGCCAACGGTGGCAGCAATTGAAAGTAGTAGTAATTGACGACTCCCCAGAGATAATAGAAGTGGTATCCCTCTGTTTCCAGTTGCGCTGGAGCGGGACCACTCTGGTTTCGGCATCAACCGGGACCGAGGGGCTTGAGCTTATCGAAGCCGAGAAACCCGACATAGTGATTCTTGATATCGGGCTGCCCGACATGGAAGGATTCGAAGTGCTGCGGGAGATACGGCGCTTCTCCCCGGTGCCGGTGATAATGCTGACGGTGAGAAAAGAGGACACCGACGTGGCTAAAGGACTGGAAATGGGCGCCGATGATTATATTACAAAACCTTTCAGCCATATTGAGCTGGTGGCGCGGGTACAGGCAGTGTTACGCCGCATCCAGGGAACAGCGATTACCGGCGAGGAACGTCCCTTCGTCAGCGGTAAAATAACGGTGGATTTTAACAGCAACGAGGTGAAAGTTGACGACAAGCCGGTGAAACTCACCTCCACCGAATTCAAACTCCTCCAGATGCTGATAAGGAACGAGGGCAGACTGGTCACCCACGATAACCTGCTGACCAGGATATGGGGAGACAACTATTCCGATGCCAGGGACCTGCTGAGGGTGCATATCCAGCACCTGAGACAGAAGCTCGGCGACAGCGTCGAATCGCCGAATATCATCGTCACCGAGCACGGCATGGGCTACAAGTTCACCAAGCAGGGGTAACACCTTTTTCAATAATCAGGTGTAAGCAGCCACCACCACCGCCTCTCTGGCATTGTGTTCGTCAAACAGGACAACGGCTACCTTTCTGCCGGCGGTCATTTCCGACACCGGTATGTTGCGGGCAACGGTAACGCCTTCGAGGTAGACCTTGTAGCTGCTGGCAAGCTGGACGGTGGCAGTATAGTCGCCGGAATTAAAACTCTTCCGTATTCCTTTCCTTCAGCTCAGCTTCTCTTCATTCCTCCGCGTGAGTT
>CAZOUZ010000189.1:0-2373 GCA_964583115.1 uncultured Dehalococcoidales bacterium | reverse complement strand
AGGCTCAAAAAGAGAAAGGCAAGCTGACGGCGCGCCAGCGGATAGATGCCCTGCTGGACAAAGGTTCCTTCCGTGAAATCGGTATGTTCGCCAGGAGCCGGGGTGCCTCCGGAGAAGTGCCGGCGGATGGCGTAATTACGGGCTATGGGAATATAGACGGCAGGAGAGTGTATATCTTCTCCCAGGACTTTACCAGCGTGGGAGGGACTCTCTCCGAGGTGCATGCTGAAAAGATTTGCCGGGTAATAGACAGCGCAATGAAAGTCGGCTGTCCGGTTATTGCAATGAACGATTCCGGTGGAGCCAGAATCCAGGACGGCGTTGATGCTCTGGCAGGTTACGGCAAGATATTTTACAGGAATACTTTAGCCTCCGGGGTAGTCCCCCAGATATGTGCCATACTGGGTCCGACCGCCGGGGGTGCCGTATATTCTCCGGCGCTTATGGACTTCACCTTTATGGTGAAAGGAATTAGCCACGCCTTCATCACCGGACCGAAGGTGGTCAAGGCGGCGATGGGACAGGAGGTCAGTGAGGAGGAACTGGGTGGCGCCATGGCTGTTCAGAGGAAAGCCGGAGTCGCCTGCCGCTCTGAAAACAGCGAAAAGGAGTGCTTTCAGAGTATAAAGGAACTGCTGGGCTATTTGCCGTCGAGCAACCGGGAGAAGCCGCCGAGAAGCGACCGGGGAGACTCCCCCGACCGCACCGATAATTCACTGTTCGATATCGTTCCGTCGGCTCCGAACAAGCCCTACGATATGCGTAAGATTATCGAGAGCGTATTCGACCATAAAAAAGACGGGGAAAATTATTTCGAGCTATTCCCTCTGTTTGCCACGAACATAATCACCTGTTTCTCCAGGCTGAACGGTTTGTCGGTGGGGATTATAGCCAACCAGCCGATGTCGAAGGCGGGCTGTCTCGATATTGATGCCAGTGACAAGGCTTCCCGGTTTATCAGGTTCTGCGATGCTTTTAATATCCCGATTGTCACCCTGGTAGACGTTCCCGGCTACCTGCCCGGAACGGAACAGGAATGGGGAGGAATAATCAGGCACGGGGCGAAAATGCTTTTCGCCTATTCCGAAGCCACGGTGCCGAAAATAACTCTCACCATCAGGAAAGCCTATGGCGGTGCCTATCTCGGTATGTGCAGTAAAGACCTGGGAGCAGATTTCGTCTTTTGCTGGCCAAGCACCGAGCTGGCGGTAATGGGTGCCGAAGGGGCAGCCCCGATAATATTCAGGAGGGAGCTGGAGGAAGCGGAAGACCCGGAGAAATTGCTCCAGGAGAAGATTGAAGAGTACCGGGAAGAGTTCGCCAATCCCTACAGGCCTGCTGAACACCTGCATATTGATGATGTAATTGACCCGGCAGAAACAAGGATGCGGCTGATAGAGGCTCTGGAAATAACGATGACAAAGGCGGAAGACAGACCGGCTAAGAAGCACGGGATTATCCCTTCATAATTTCGCCGTTGTACAGGGTTATTAAACCCGTCCTCCGACCCCTTCTCTTAAAAAGGGAAGGGGGAAATATTATTATAGAAAAGACTGTGAATCCAGGAGGTATGACGTGACAATCAGAGTAGGAATTAATGGGTTCGGCCGTATCGGACGGTGTGTCCTCAGGCGTTGTATTGAGAAGGGCGGAGTCACCGTCGTCGGAATTAATGACCTGGCAAACCTCGATGACCTTGCTTATCTTCTCAAGTATGACTCGGTCAGCGGGTGGTATCCGAAGGATGTTGCCAGTAACGGGTCGCTTCTCCGGGTAGGAGGCAGGCGTATTTCCTTTTTCTCGTCTCCGGAACCGGCGCAAATACCGTGGAAGGATGTCGGAGCGGATATCGTCATCGAAAGCACCGGTGCCTTTCGCAGCCGTTTAAAAGCCGCCGGACACCTGGAGGCAGGAGCGCGCAAGGTGATAATCTCCGCTCCGTCGGATGATGCCGACACAATGATAGTTCCGGGAGTTAACACGGACAGCTATGACCCGCAATCTCACCAGGTGATTTCGCTGGCTTCATGCACCACCAACAGCCTGGCGCCGGTGGCTAAAGTCCTTAATGATGCCTTCGGGGTGGAACACCTCATTTTCACCACCGTGCATGCCTATACTTCAAGCCAATCGCTGACGGATATTCCGGCTCGCCACAGGCGGCGGGGCCGGGCGGCGGCGCTCTCCATTATCCCGACGACAACGGGGGCGGCTCAGGCTGCCGAGAGAGTCCTCCCCGAGCTAGCAGGGAGGATGACCGGAATGGCAATGAGGGTCCCTATACCCGACGGGTCTATAACCGATATTGTCGCCATGCTGCAAAAGGATACTACTCCGGAAGAGGTCAACGCTGCTCTCCAGCAAGCGGCAAAA
>CAZOUZ010000188.1:0-2434 GCA_964583115.1 uncultured Dehalococcoidales bacterium | reverse complement strand
AGTAATAAGCAGCGCCTTGGCGGACTCGGACTGGGACTGGCTTTGTGCAAGACAATAGTAGAATCTCACCACGGGAAGATATGGGTAGAAAGTGAAGAGGGTAGAGGCAGCACCTTTGGCTTCCTGGTGCCTCTCCAGACTGCCGATGCCTAGAAATGCGGTTGTTATCTCCGTCCCGTAACAAAACCCCTGATATAACCCGGGGGAAGTATTTTTTTAGTCGCCGGTATCCGGTCCCCTTTTTGCCTGCTCGAGTTTTTCCTCTAACTCTTCCAGCTTTTGCCACATCGAGGGAGGAACGGAGTGCGCCGGCCACCTGGCTTTGAGGTCGGTAAGTTCTTCTTCGATTTCTCTTATACGTTCATTCGCCATCATAAATATTTTACAATACCACCCCCGCCGCTGTCTCCTTGCCGTTCAAACGACCCCGCAAGAACCAGGGGTCAGACAGTCCTCTTGAGGCGAGCCGGCCCTGCTTTGTTACGTTCTAACTAACCAGATTCGAATCAACTGTTTTTAGCAACTCTGGGTCTGCCCCGGCGCCTAACTTTTAGTTCTTTTGTCTTTTCGAGGCTCGAGGGATGGGGCGGTTCCACCGTTAAGAATTTGCGGAAACCGCACTGGATACATACCTCACCGTCTTCCATAGCCATATCGACCAGTATGTCTCCGCCGCACCTCGGACAAGCCTTCAATCTCAAGTATCTCCTGTGCATTTTGCACCCCCTTCGTGGGTAGTTTGGAGGAGCTATTAAAAATTAGTCCTTCATAATCTCTCTATCCTTCACCGTTTTTCTGTCCGACTGCCTTCTCAATATCTTCAGTCCTCAATAAAACCCTGTATCCCCGGCCTACCTGGTAGCGCCTGAGAATCCCGGCCTCTATCCAGTTGCGTATCGTATTCGGATGAACTCCCAATAACTCCGCCGCTTTCTTAATAGTAATAAAAGCCAACTCTTACCCTTGTTACAAATTGTTATGTTTTTGCATATAATATTGTGTTTTATACTGTATTATCGGATATTGTCACACATTGTTACATATTTGTCAAGTTTTGAGCCTTTTTGCACAGGAAACGGGCGTATTTTCACGGCGAGTCAGGCTGATGTCACGTTTGGCATCCGGTCACTGCGGGAGCTAGAATCCAGGCACCTTTTCAGGGGAGGATAAAATTGAAAGCAGCAGTTTGTTACGATTATGAAAAACCGCTCGTTGTCGAAGAAATAGAGTCTGTGGAGAGGGGAGAGGCGCTGCGCAACGTGATTGTCTTCTAGCCGGTCAGTCCGTACCGGTGATTTCCAGTCGGCTGGAATCACCTTTTAAGGGAGGAATCGTAAAGACAAGGGCCGCACCCAGCAGGGTAATGGCGGCATAGCTCAGCCAGGCACCCTGGTAACTGCCCCAGGTATCGAATACCCATCCGGCAAGAGGGGCGCCGGCCATATTGCCGAGCATCATTACGCCTGAAGTGCAGCCGAGAATAGTCCCGAAGCTTGTCCGGCCGTAATAGTCTCTCAGCAGGGTTATCCTCGTCGTGACGCTCCATCCCCAGCCGAGGCTCAGGGCAAAGGCGAAAGGCACCAGCAACCACATTTTTCCGGCGGTAACATAGGCAAAGACGAGAACGCCGGTTGTCATCAAGGCGAAGCTGGTTGAAAAAATCAGCTTGCTGCCTACTCTATCACTGAACCAGCCGCTGCTGAGACGGCCGGCGATACTGGCGACCGGCAGGGCAAGGGCTACTATGCTGGAGACCGACCTGGCGATGCCGATACTGCTGAGATAGGGCATCAGGTGAGTGACCACGGCGCCGATTGCAAAAGAATGACACGCCGAAGCGACCGCTATATGCCAGAAAACCCTGCCTTTTAACGCTTCCCTGGCAGAGACGTTGACTTCAACATCTTCCGCCTGAGTCTCGGTTTCTCCGGTATCGGCTGTACCGTTCGAATCGCCGTCGGGCAGGTAGCCATACTGCTCGGGCTTATGCCTTACTATGAACGAAAGCGGCAGGACTATCACCAGCATACCGAGCCCGACGGTAATCATCGCCTGCCGCCACTCCACCGAGTCAATCAACCAGGTTTCTAACGGGACAATAAGACCGCCCATACCGAATCCACTGGCCACGATACCGATAGCAAGTCCTGCCTTCCTGCGGAACCAGTTGGTTATGGCTGTCATCAGCACAGTACCGGAGCAGGTGCTCATACCCATAGCTATGAGGATAAACGCTCCGTAGAATCCGGCGAGAGAAGTAATACGACTGAGCAGTAAAAAGCCGGCGCAGATAAGAAGAGCGCCGCCGAATATCAGCCTTTTCGGTCCCCAGCGGTCGACAAGGAGTCCGATAAAAGGGGCGAGAAGCCCCATCTCAAAGCCGCGTAATGAAAAGGCAAGGGAAACCTGCGCGTAACTCCAGCCGAATTCCTCG
>CAZOUZ010000187.1:0-2490 GCA_964583115.1 uncultured Dehalococcoidales bacterium | reverse complement strand
GGAAGTCCCCCAGGATATTTTTTGGTTGGTGGACAGTCCTGACCGGCGGCTTTTTATCATTCTGGGGACATGGATTCTATACTCAGGGATTCTCAGCTTTTCTCAAACCTGTAGCCGCCGATTTGGGACTCAGCCGGGCAGAGGCGTCCATTGCCGCCAGTATCGGACGCTTTGAGGGTGGGTTTGAGGCACTGTTAACGGGGTGGATTACCGATAAATTCGGGCCAAGATGGGTTATCATCATCGGATGCGTCCTATTTAGTCTCGGACTTATACTTATGCGGGTCGTAAATTCCCCATGGGCTTTTTACGTGGTGTGGGGAGTCGTTGTCGCAACCGGTGTGAACGCTGCCCTGACGCTACCCATGGAGAAGGCGATATCAAACTGGTTCGTAAGGAAAAGGGGATTTGCTCTTAGCGTCAGGCACTCCCTTACCAGTCTCGCCACCATTGCGGTGCTGCCGTTAGTCACCTGGCTCATCGTGGTACAGGGCTGGCGTATGACCTGCGTTACTGGCGGAGTGGTAATGTTGATTGTCGGTCTGCCGCTCACCTGGTTCTTTGTACGGCAGCAGCGGCCGGAATATTACGGAATGCTTCCCGACGGGGCGAAAACTGAGGCGGAGCTAACAACTGATACAGACCAGATGATAAGCAGGGGTGTTGAATATGCTGCCGGGATTCAGGAGATTGAATTCACTCTCAGGCAGGCAATGAAGACCACTTCTTACTGGCTGCTTATCCTGGGCTATGCCTGTCAGGGTCTGGTTTCACAATCGATAATGATTCATTCGATACCTTTCCTGACCGATATGGGGGTAGACCCGGTCAGGGCTGCATTGATGATGGCAATAGCAAGCGCCGTTAATATCCCTACCAGGTTGATTGTCGGTCATTTTACCGACCGTGTCAGTAATAAGCACTTACGGTTCATAATAGTGGGAACCTTTGTGCTAATCGGTATCGGGATTGCCGTCTTCCTGCTTAACCAGACAGTCGCCACGGCATTTGTTTTTATTATATTGTTCTATGCCGGATTTACCTCCGGTCTCCCGGTAATTTCGGCAATCAGGGCGCGTTACTTCGGGCGGAAAGCCTTCGGCTCCATTCAGGGGACGTCGGTGATGATAATGTCCCCGTTCGGCGTGATAGCCCCTATTTATGCCGGCTGGGTCTATGATACGACCGGCAATTACATCACTGCTTTCACCCTGTTCGGCGGCTTGCTTGTATTAGCCGCAGTGATTATGCTGTTTGCCAGTCCTCCCAAGCCGCCCGCCCAAATTACCGATATCCGTTCGACCCTGTAATTAAAGATAGCTCAGGTGTACGGACTGCTCCCCCTTTTTAATAATCAGTGGAATAGAGAGAAAATCGCTATTTTTTAAGGGGAAGAGGGGGATTAAGGGGGTGAGGTTAACCAAAATCAAAGGGATAAGTTCCTGGCAACGACAGCCAAATCAACCAAATGCAAACAGAACCAGTGATACCGGTTGTTTACAGTCAACGACTATCAAGTTTAGTATTGGCGCATTACCTGTTACAATAGAGCAATAAGAATGAGGGAGATTCGCATGGAGAACAGAAGACTGGGCAAAACGGAACATATGAGCAGCGTTCTTACCTTTGGCAGCGCCGCTCTCTGGAGAGTATCACAGGCCGAGGCTGATGCCGCCATCGAGCTGGCTACCGGACACGGCGTAAACCATTTCGACGTAGCACCGTCTTACGGTCAGGCGGAGATGCGCCTGGGTCCCTGGATGGAGAAGCACCACAAAGAGGTCTTCCTCGCCTGCAAAACAAACGAGAGAGGCAAGACCGGAGCCTGGGAGAGCCTGAAGCGCTCCCTGGACCTGCTGAAGGTGGACTATTTCGACCTGTACCAGTTTCACGGCGTCAGTGACCTGGAGGCGCTGAATGTGATACTCGGGCCGATGGGGGCGCTGGAGGCAGTGCTGGAAGCGAAAGAGCAGGGCCTGGTGCGGCACATCGGCATAACCGGCCACAGACCGTTCGTCCAGGTCGAAGCGCTGAACCGCTTCGATTTCGATACCGTGCTATTCCCCTGCAACCGGGTGCTTGCCGCCCACCGCAACGACTACACCGACTTCTCTCTCCTGCTCGAGACTTGCCGGCAGAAGGACGTCGGGACAATAGGCATTAAAGCTGTTGCCAAGCGCCCCTGGGAGACGACGATGCATATGCACCGGACGTGGTACGAGCCTTTCGATGAACAGACGGATATAGACAAGAGCCTCTGGTTCGCCCTGAGCCAGGAGGGCATCACCACGGCGGCGATGCCCTCCGAACTGAACCTCTGGCCCCTTGTCATTGACGCCGCCGAGAGGTACAGGGCCCTGGACGCAGGCGAGCAGAAAGAAGTAGTCTCTGAGGTTATGCAGTACAAACCAATCTTCCCCCAATGACTGATACTATCTCAGCTACTCCGGTTTCAAATAAGTTAAATAAAATGGCTATCATCGTGTCGGG
>CAZOUZ010000186.1:0-2518 GCA_964583115.1 uncultured Dehalococcoidales bacterium | reverse complement strand
ACATCGAAGTTGCCCTTCATCCTGTTATAGGTAGTGGAGTTGGTGACCACCTTTATTACCGGCACACCGGCAAAGCCGGCGGTATTACCCCTGCCGGTGGTGAAGACGACAACCTGGGCGCCGCCCGCCGCCATACCGGCTATAGATTCGATATCATAGCCATCGGTCTCCATAATGACAAGCCCCTTCGTGCGCGGTCCGACAGCATAGGGAAGGCAGTCGGTAATTGCGGTGGTGCCGCCCTTCATAATACAGCCGAGCGATTTCTCGGTAATACTGGTCAGTCCCCCTTCCATATTACCGGCGGTAATAGCCTTGCCGGAGCTGCGGCGCGCCCACCAGTCGCTGGCTTCCGTACCGAGCCTGACATAGGCTTCAATCTTCGCGGCTGCCTCAGGGTTTGCCGCCCGCCGTTTTAAGAGGTGCGCCGTACCCACCATCTCGGTGATTTCGGAGAGAATAGCCGTCCCTCCTTCGGCTACCAGCATATCGGTCGCCACGCCCAGAGCCGGGTTGGCGGTAATGCCGGAGAAGGCATCCGAGCCGCCGCATTCAAGTCCGAGAGTAAGGTGTTCAAGTCCGGCTTTTACCCGTTTCTGGCCCCGAGCGCGGCTGAGAAATTTTTCGGCTATTTGAACTCCCTTCCTGGTCGTCCTGGCGGTGCCGCCGGTTTTCTGGATAACAAGGTGTTCCACCGGCTTACCGGTACCCGCCACTGCCTCGGCCACCGCTGACGCGGCACAGTCCTCACAGCCAAGCCCGATGACCAGAACCGCCGAAAAGTTGGGGTTCCTGCCGATACCGGAAAGGGTCCGCAGGGCTATCTCCCCGCTGGGCCCACATCCGCAACTGTGGGTGATTGGCACTACTCCCGGCACCCGACGGGCGATTTCCTCAACGACGCCGTTGGCACAGACGACGGATGATATCACCGCCACGTGATTTCTCACCCCGCAGGAACCGTCCTCCCGGAGGTATCCGTAAAATTCCATTATTTTCCCCTTATCATACTGCCGTGTTGTGCAGGTGGACCCAGTCCCCCGGTCTTATATCCTCACTGGCGGTGCAGATTACCTCTCCATAGCGGATAATACCGGCTCCCCTGGCTATCGGCACCAGCCCTATCTTGTGCCCGAGGGGGACCTCCTGATTTACCACAAGCTCACCGCCGTCCGCAACGCTCACCGTCGCCCCTTCAGGAATATCGGTTACGGCAACGGCAACATTGTCCGACGGCGATATCTTTATAGCCCTGTATTCCAATACTTACCTCAAAGCAAACATCATTAATATAAGGCTCAGGGAGTCAGTCCCAGTATCGAGCCCAGTTGAGCCGGCGTGTACTTGCCGGGGTGCTCGTGGCTGTCCGCCATCTCCAGGGAGATTTTTAAGAGCATTTCATTAATCGGCGCCTGGCGTCCCAGTCTTTCCGCCAGTCGCACCACCTCTCCATTGAGAAACTCGGCCTCGACACTACCCTGCTCACGCGCCAGGCTCTGCCAGGTGGAACTCTGCGCCTCGGTCTCAAGGCTGCCGCGCAGCGGAGCGGTTATCTCCGGCCACTCTTCCGATACCTTCGCCTGCGATATCCACTTAGTACCAGCCTGAGCCAGGAGGTCCTCTAATTCCTGCCTGGCGGCGCGGTGGATAAAGTCGGCTTCTCTTCCCCTGGCATTGGTGATGGCGCCGATGGCATTACCCAGGTTGCCCATAAGCTTGCCCCATTTATAGGGCATAACATCATCGGTCACCTTTGCATAGAAGCTGGCGGCGCGCAAGCTCTCCGCCACCGCCTCAGCCTGTTCATCGGAGCCTTGAGGATAACGCCCGATTATGTACCAGCCCGGCGGGTCGCGGCGGGCGGTCACTTCACCGTCCTTAAGGTAAACGGCGCCCACTCGCACCATTACCCCGTAAACCCTCGGAAAGAGCTGGGCCGCAATCTCCTCGTTACGTACCCCGTTTTGCAGGCAGAAAACAGGCACATCCTCGGTCTTCTTCCGCAGCGCGCCGAGAGCCTCCTCCGTATTCTGTCCTTTCATACACAGCAGGATAACGTCTTCCGGGCCGAAGTCAATCTTGTCAGGACCGGTAACCGCCGGTATCTCTAAAAGATGAGTGCCGGTAGGAGTAATGAGCCGCAAGCCCTGCTCGTTAACCGCTTCTACCTGCCCGGGTCTGCCGACCAGGAGCACATCGTGTCCGGTGCGCGCCAGATGTCCGCCCGTCACGCACCCTATTCCCCCTGCTCCGTAGATGATAAGCCGCATTATGTCCCTCCATTACGGTAGTCCGTAGCCATATAAGTATTTTACATTATACGACGGCGCGCCAGAATCCAAAATCGCTAAAAGATAAAGGAGAGTATCCCTGGCTCCCCTTCATCTTTCGATAGAAAAGCCATTGTCCGGCGAATAATTCAGCAGCCCGCACCCCCGGCCCTAGTCCGCCAGCCTTCTCAAGCCCTGCGTCTCCATGAAGGTGTCAAGCTGGTCAAGGAGACGGTTTTCATCGATAT
>CAZOUZ010000185.1:0-2522 GCA_964583115.1 uncultured Dehalococcoidales bacterium | reverse complement strand
TGATGACCGGCTTCAAAAATATATGAGCGTTCGGCTCCTCGACATCGCAGTCGAGGAACTGCACCCGTTCTCTATCCTTGAGGGAAAGGGCAAGACTGGTTGCTACCAGGGTCTTGCCGGTTCCCCCTTTACCGCTGGCAACCGATATTATCATCTTGTTCTTCCTGCTTCTTATATATTACCACCTCTACCCATACCTCTGCCTCCGCCTCTGCCCATACCTCTGCCACCACCTCTGCCTCCGCCCATACCGCCGCCCATGCCGCCGCCCATACCACCGCCCATACCCGTGCCTCCGCCCATGCCTGCGCCCGGATTCATCCCCGATTTAGCGCTGGTACTGGGCTGGGAGCTGGGCTGGTATTTACCTGATTTATAGTCCTCAATGGCGTCCTTGACCTTACCGTAGACTCCGGTGATGACCTGAACTCCGGCGCTGGATAACACCTGGTAGGCATTGGGGCCGCTGTTGCCGGTCAGGACTGCCTCCACCCCTTTACCGACAATCATCTGGGCGGCGGAGATTCCGGCTCCTCCTGAAGCCGCGGCGCTGGCGTTCTCTATTCCCTCGAACTCCATTGTCTCAGGGTCAACGATGATAAAGTACTGGCACCGTCCGAAACGCGGGTCTATATCGGCATCCAGTGTCGGTGCCGTTGCTGAAATAGCTATTTTCATATTAAATCACCTCTTGCCTGACCGGGGGCGGTCGGAGTTATCACGAAATATCCCCCGGTCAAATATATTTTTATTCTTGTGGTCCTTTTGCTTCCAGTTCCGTGATTCTGGCTTCGATTTCCTCGAGCTGCCTTCTCAGGGCGTTCGACTCTTCCTTAAGGAAGCCCAACTCCTGCTCCGGGGCCATCTGGGGTGCATAGGGTGTTTGACCCCCGGCAGGGTATCCGCCGTAGGCGGGGGGAACGTAGCCCTGTGCTACCTCGGGGGAGAAGCAGCGGGGAAGTCCACCTCTGCCTCTGCCAATGTAGGGCCAGGCCGGAGAAGCGCCCCTGAAGCCGAATCCTCGTCCGTAAGTCATATCTATACCTCCTTTAGTTTTTGTTCGGTGTGTGCCGTCGGCTGTTACCATCGGTAGGGTGAATAGCTCGGGTAGTTAGCGGGCGTTGTTTGCGGATAGTAGCCCGGGCCGTAGCTCCACCACCTTCGGGGCAGCCAGGGATAGAACCGGCAGAACGGGTACGGATTGCCTCTGCCCATACCTCTACCTAAACCTCTACCCATACCTCTGCCCCAGGTTCCGAACCCTCGGCCAAACCAGCCTCCTCCTCTCATCATCGCGTCACCTCCTTTGCCCATCCGGGCGTAAATCGGTACTGTTTCACCTATAGCATTGTTGGGACATACCGTTGCGCAGTTCCCGCACTGGCGGCACCTGTCCTGGTTTATTACCGCCAGGCCGTTCTCGATGCTGATTGCCTGCTGCGGGCAGCTATCGGCGCATTCGCCGCAGCCGGTACATCTATTACTGTCAACATAAAACATAATCTACTTCACCTGTAGCGTCTTCCTCGCAGATGCCTGCCCCGGCCTCTTCGGGCAACGCCGGTTCCGGCAGTCTCCAGGAGGGTTATTTCCGTGGTGTTACAGGTCGGGCAAGCACTGGGCTCCCCGGCAGCCACGGCTTCAAAGGGAAGAGTCCACTCGTGCCCTTCGGCGCAGCGGAAGCGGCTGGTTGCCATCTCGAAGTTGCCGCCGTCGATTCTTATTGCCTTTCCGTGGAGCAGGGCATCGGCAAGCTTCTTTCTTGCCGCCTCCAGCACTCTCTGGAAAGTAGGGCGGGAAATGCTCATCCTTTCGGCGCACCGCTCCTGTTCGAATCCTTCTATATCCTTAAGGCGTATCGCCTCGGCTTCCTCGACGGAGACGTTAACTTCTTCGAGCGACCGAATCGGTATCCCGGCCGGTTTAAAGTAGTTTGCCTCCGGCAGGAAGGCGACCCGGCGACTTTTTATCGGTCTTGGCATTTTTTATAAAGCCTCTCGTTATCTCGTTATTATGAGCATATGCCCATAATTAGTATAACACCAGATGTCAATTTATGCAAGGGGGGCCACCGGAGGGTACTGTTCAGTTTTGGTTGGAGGAAACACTCTCCCCCGCCTGCCAAAGTCCCGATGAAATCGGGACGGCGAGCAGGCCTTTATCCCCCTCTCAAACAGCTCCCTCCTTTACAATGCAATTGTTCGCCCGTTTGAGAGGGGGAGAGATTGTTGAGAGGGGGCAGAGCCCCCTCTCTCTTTTACACCCCTCTCCAGCCAGGAGTACTTTTCTTTCATTTACAATGGTTCCGGCTGGAGAGGGGACAGGGGTGAGGTAAAAACCAACCAAATGCAAACAGGGCCCACCGGAGATACTTGTCCCTTACGGATGGGATATGATACACTTCTCTGGTAAAACAGGCGGGAACGCCCCGCGGTTGTGTTGTCAGTGGCGCATTCGTCTAGCGGTCAGGACACCGCCCTCTCAAGGCGGAGATCACGGGTTCGAATCCCGTATGCGCTACC
>CAZOUZ010000184.1:0-2523 GCA_964583115.1 uncultured Dehalococcoidales bacterium | reverse complement strand
GCAGGTGGCGGTACGCCGGGCGTAAGAGGCTGTAAACGAACTTTTTGAGACCTGGGAAATCACTTACTCGCTATCAAGCTCATAGAGCTTTTCCACGCAGAAGCGGACGTACTGGTGACATTTTTGTTCGCCCATACCCGAATCGAAAAACTTGCGGGCTTCTTCAGGATTGGAGAAATCAGCCCCGATGAGTTCCAGGCAGATAATGTTGCCGAACTTTTCGGCGAAGCTCTGGACCAGCTCTCTGGCTTTACTTCTTGCGGTCTGCTGTGCCTGCTGAATCTCCTCTTCATCATCGGAAGAGCAACCGTGGCGAAGTCCCAGACATACCGCTGAAGCCGATACAGCCCCGCACGGGGCTTTCTGATAGCCGGCTATTCCCCCGAAGAAGGTAGTGCCTGCCCAGAGCAGGTCATCGTTTTCCATTCCGTAGGCTTCCCGCATAACTTGCAGGACGGTCGGGCCTCAGTGATGGCCCGTGCTCATAAAGGCGGCGGCGCGGTCTCTTGCTTCCTGAAGCGGCAGTTTGAGTGCCATAGCTACCCCTCTTTCGATTTCCGGTGATTTCTCTAGTCCTTTTTCTTCAGCACCGTGCGGACGGCTTGCTCGATGCCTTCGGCTGTCAGGCCGTACCTCTGGAGGAGTTCGGCCGGCTTACCTGATTTGGCGAAGGTATCCTTTATGGCGACGAACTCCATCGGTGCCGGCTGGTTTTTTGCCAGAATCCGGGCGACGGTGCTGCCCAGACCGCCGTGCTCAAGGTGGTCTTCGGCGGTAACGATAGCCCCGGTCTCTTTAGCGGCGCTGATAACGGCTGCCTCATCGGCGGGCTTGAGGGTGGACATATTCAGCACCCGGCAGTTTATGCCCTCTTTTTCGAGGTTTTCAGCGGCCTGTACAGCCGCAGCGACCATAATTCCGATAGCCATGATAGTGGCGTCATTACCCTGCCTGAGCATTACCGCTTTTCCCAGTTCGAAGCGGTATTTATCATCAAAGACAAGAGGCGTGTTCGGGCGGCACAACCTTATGTAGAAGGGGCCGTTAGCGGCGGCAGCAGCCTTTACCGCCTGAGCGGTCTCGATGGCATCGGCGGGAACGATAACGGTGAAGCCGGGCAGTGACAAAACAAGGGCAAGGTCTTCAATCGACTGATGCGAGGCGCCGTCCTCTCCGGCGCTGATACCGCTGTGGGTGGCGACCAGCTTAACGTTGAGTCCGTTATAGGCTATGGAGACTCTAATCTGGTCGAAGCAGCGCCCGGGAAGAAAGACGGCAAAGGTGCTGGCGAAGGGTATTTTGCCCGAAGCCGCCAGACCGGCGGCAATGCCCACCATATTGGCTTCGGCTATGCCGCAGTCGAAGAAGCGGTCGGGGAATTCGGCGGCGAAGAATTTTGTCATTGTCGAGGGAGAGAGGTCGGCATCGAGCGCCACGATATCCGGGTTTTCTTTGCCCAGTTCAGCCAGGGTCTTGCCGTATGACTCCCTTGTCGAGGCTGTTTCAGCCATTTATTCGAGCTCCTTCAGTGCCGTTTCCACCTGCTCGGCGTCGGGGGCTTTGCCGTGGAAACCGGCGTTATTCTCCATAAAGCTGACCCCTTTACCCTTGATGGTGTGGGCGATAATCACGGCGGGTAAACCTTTGACCTGTTTCGCCTTTTCCAGGGTATCTATGACCTGAGGGAGGTCGTGTCCGTCAACCTCGAAGACCTCCCAGCCGAAACCCTGCCACTTATTGCCGAAGGGGTCGATGTCCATAACATCGCGGGTCCAGCCGTCAATTTGAAGCCCGTTCTTATCAACGATGGCGACAAGGTTGTCCACTTTATAGTGGGCGGCGGCCATAGCCGCTTCCCATACCTGTCCTTCATCGCACTCGCCGTCGCCCAGCAGGGCATAAACCGTGTAGTCCTGTTTATTGAGACGTCCCGCCAGGGCAACGCCGATGGCGAAGGAAAGACCCTGACCGAGGGAACCGGCCGACATTTCCACTCCCGGCGTCAGCTTGCGGTCGGTATGTCCCTGGAGGCGGCTATCAAGCTGCCTGAGGGTAAGCAGTTCCTCTACCGGGAAATAGCCGCACTCGGCGAGGGTGGCATATAGCACCGGAGCAGCGTGTCCCTTGCTGAGGATGAACCTGTCCCTATCTTTCCACTGCGGGTCTTTCGGGTTGTGCCGCAGCAGCTTGAAGTAGAGGGCGGTTAAAATCTCGACCGATGAAAGAGAGCCGCCGGGGTGACCGCTGCCGGCCTTCCCTATCATTGAAACAATATGGCGGCGCAGCCTTTTAGCTACTGCCTCCATTTCCGGTATTGATAATGTCATTAAAAACTCCGCGCCCATTGTATACTAAACACCGGTATTAAATCCACCCGGTTATTTATTGGCTCTGTTTGCATCTGGTTTTTCTGTAAAAGACCAACCAAAAAGTGTCATTCCTGCTTTCTTTTGTCATTCCTGCTTTCTTTTGTCATTCCCGCGTAGGCGGGAATCCAGTAATTTAAAGAGTTTCCGTCATCTG
>CAZOUZ010000183.1:0-2600 GCA_964583115.1 uncultured Dehalococcoidales bacterium | reverse complement strand
GCAGGGGATGGCAGAGGGCGCGGAAAAGGGCGATTCCGCCCAGCGCCGAACCCCCTATCCCCAGAACGATGAAATCATCATATTTCCCCTTAAACGAGCCTGCCAGTTGCAGGACTTTGTCCGCCATCTCCGTGTCACAGGGAAGCCGGAGGAACCCCCACTCCCCGACTTCCCTCCTTGCCTTAATATCACCGGCAACCGCCGCTGCCCTGGGTATAAGCTCGTCAATCTCTTCCCGGGTGATGCCTCCGCTTTCCCCGATGAAATCAGCCATCATATTACTGTAGTCCAGGCATATTGCCATCTTACTTGCCCATTCAGTTTCACGCCATCTTTCCATAGCTATACCCCTCCAAAAGAAGATAAATCCGGTTGAGCCAGACAATCAAAAAGACAATAGCATTTCACGGGGAAACGGTCAACAAGGTGAGGGTATATAACAACCCATCCCCTTAAACCCCTGGTGTTCAGATTTCTTCGGCTCAAAAAACTTTACGTTTTATACAGGAAGGATACCTGCCAGAGGCAGGCTGAGCCTTTTCACCCTCTTTTTTTTCTCAAGCAGAGTGAATACAAAAGGAAGTAAAAGAAAAGCAAGACACCTTAAACCACAGGGATGAGGTTTTATAAACAACAAAGGCTGATAAACAACCCCGCCAGGCCGTAGAGACCGGCGGTGAACTAAATATTAGCTAACTCTGAGGGATACTATAGCGATAATAATAAACAGCACCGCCAGGGCAACAGTAAGCTGAAACAGGGTCTTCTCCACACCCCGCCTGGTCCGGTAGACGCTGTCAGCCTGACCGAAGATGCCCCCCAACCCTCCGCCTTTAACCTGAAGCAGGACAGCCAGTACTAAAGCTACAGATAGCACAATCTGGGCTATATTGAGATATAATTTCAACTTATTCTTCCTCTAGTTTTTTCTTCATTAAGTCGTTCACAACCTGCGGGTTGGCACGACCTCTGGTAACCTTCATCACCTGGCCGACAAGAAACTTGAGCGCCTGCTCCTTACCCGCCTTATAATCAGCCACCGCATGAGCGTTGGCGGCTATCGCCTGGCCGACCGCCTCCTCAAGCTCCCCGGTATCGCTTATCTGGCTGCGCCCGCCTTCCTTAAGAAGGGTATCCGGGTCTTTCCCCGTATTGAACATCTCCTCAAGCATAGACTTGGCGGTAGCGGCATTAACAGTCTCCTGAGAATTGAGAACGATTAATGCGACAAGTTTATCAGCACTGACTTTCTTTCTAAAATCGACGGTATCTATATTATTAGCATTCATTATACGGCTAACCTCGCCCAAAAGCCAGTTACTACCCAGTTTGGGTATCTCGTCTTTTGGCAGGCTGGTAGGCCGCGCAGCCGTGACAAACTCCTCTTCATAATCAGCCATCTCTTTAGAGCCTGTCAGCAGGCTGGCGTCATACAGTGACAAGCCGTACTCATCCATAAAGCGCCGCCGCCTGGCATCCGGTAATTCGGGCAGTCTCGACCTTATCGCCTCCACCCGGTCGCGGCTCAGGGTCAGGGGAGGCAGGTCCGGCTCGGGGAAGTAGCGGTAGTCATGGGCGTACTCCTTGCTGCGCTGGGAGACGGTTACCCCCCTCTCCTCCACCCAGCCTCTCGTCTCCTGGACAAGCCTCTTTCCTTCCCCAAGCGCCTTTGTCTGCCGTTTAACCTCATACTCCATTGCCCGGTAGACCGCTCTGAAGCTGTTCATATTCTTGACCTCAACCTTGGTCAGCAATTCCGAGCTGCCCTCGGGACGGATACTGACATTGGCATCACACCTGAAACTACCTTCCTCCATATTGGCGTTGGATACATCCAGGTAGCGGAGTATGCTGCGCAGCTTGATAAGGTACTGCCTGGCTTCTTCCGGGGAGCGTATGTCAGGCTCGCCCACCACCTCCATCAGCGGCATCCCGGCGCGGTTGACATCTACCAGACTGTAAGTTTTGCCGTCCGGAGAGGTGCGGTGCAGCAGCTTGGCTACATCTTCCTCGAGGTGGACGCGGGTTATACCTATCTTCCTCTCTTTTCCATCCAAATCAACAGTAAGCCAGCCTCCATTGCCGAAGGGGGCATCATACTGCGAAATCTGGTAGCCTTTCATCAGGTCGGGATAGGGATAGTTTTTGCGGTCGAACTTCGTGTACTCGGAGATTGTGCAGTTTAAGGCAAGAGCGGTCATTATGGTATATTCCACCGCCTGCTGGTTAATCACCGGCAGGACGCCGGGCATTCCCAGGCACACCGGGCAGACGTGGGTATTCGGCCTGTCATCGGCATATTCGGCACTGCAGCGGCAGTACATCTTGCTCTTAGTCTTTAGCTGGGCGTGTACTTCCAGCCCTATTACAGTCTCGTAATTCATAACCCGTTTTATCCAGAGGAACCCACTTAGTATAGCAATAATGCTACTTACTGACAAGGAAAATATATGCTATAATTTCTGTTGTTGACGAGGGGATATAGCTCAGCTGGGAGAGCGCCGCGTTCGCATCGCGGAGGTCGGGGGTTCGAATCCCCCTATCTCCACTTAGGGGGACGATACCTAGAACCTTTCGCAATCATCGCCGTCTGTTTTCAG
>CAZOUZ010000182.1:0-2759 GCA_964583115.1 uncultured Dehalococcoidales bacterium | reverse complement strand
AGTTTCTCGCCTGTCTGTTGTCAATAAGACAGGTCCCGTTTGTATTTGGTTGGTTAAACCGTCATTGCCAACCGGGTTCGCTCCGGCGGACTCTTAACCCTTTTGATAAATTTACAGACACAAAAGGTTAAACCCCCCGGTTCAAATCACCCGTAAAACCCACCCGCAAACCGATACTAACAGCTATCTCCCACTCTCAGGAACGATTGATTGAAGAAAGAATCACCGCTTTGAGCCTGTATTTCACCCTTCTATACTATGGACTACAGGCTACGCCCTGTGTGCTATAATATAGACATAATATGTAATAGTAGTTGGAATTATAAAAGACTGAGTCATGAGACAGCTAGCCGGACTTCTACATAGATTTTTAAATGGGCAAGCCGGGATAAGCCTCGTTGAAAACCTCGTTGCCGTCAGCATCATAGCAGCTATCGGGGTCGTATTTATGACCTCCCTGGATGCCGCTCACAGTAACGTTAAGATATTAGATGAACAGATACAGGGAGAGACCCTGGCTCGCTCCCAGCTTGAAATTATCAAGAACTCCGCCTACGATGTAACCGGCAACTATGCAGTCACCGTTGAACTTCCACCCCAGTACACCATGGACATCATCGTTCAAACTCCCCAGTGCATCGGAACGGCGGACAATTGTACCACTCTCGACGATTTGATGGAAGAAACTGTCACCACCATCCAGGAAATAACGGTAATCGTCTACCACGGAGGCCTTCCCGTAATCACGGTAGGATGCTACAAGGTGGACTCATGAAAAAACTTATGAAGCAGAAAGGATTTACTCTGGTCGAACTACTGGTAGCCTTACCTATCGGTACGGCAATCCTGCTCGTCATCGTCGCCAGCCTCTTCCAGATTGAGCAGGGCAGAGTGGAAATAACAGGAAAAAGCGCCGCTATGATGGATATAGACAACGCCGCCCACTGGCTCACCCGCGACCTCGTCCTGGCTCAGGCGACCGACCTGACACCCGGCGCAGACCCCGTACCGGCGATGTTTATGGCATGGAGCGACCTCACCCACTGGGCCGGAGATAACGGCACTATTCTCCACTCCGCCAACTACTCGCTCTCCGGCACCCGGCTCCTGCGCACCTATGACGGCGAAACGACCATCATCGGTAGATACATAACCGATATCGGCTTCTCCATTGACGGCAAGCTCTTTACCGTTACCCTTACCTCCCGCCCCGGCAGGCTTCCGGAGTCGGCAATAACACGGACTGTTTCAATCCGGATGCGTTCCGAGTTGGATTGATTTAGAATGATTAAAAAAGAAACCGGACAGGCTTTCCTGATGGCACTGATTCTGCTCGGTATGGGGGCGGCGATGATTATCCCCTTCATAAGAATCGCCGGCACCGCCGTCAAGAACCGCCAGGTGTACGGGCAGTTCATTAATGAGGACTACGCCGCGGATGCCGCCGTCGAGTACGGTATGTGGCGGCTGAAGTATGAGTCCGGCTTTGCCGAGAGCCTGCCGGTAGGGGAAGAGTGTCTCCCCTTTTACGTTACTATTAACGGCGTTACCGCCAGCACTACCGTTATGGCGCAGGCGTCCACAGGGCAGCTATCCGGCCAGGACCTGGGTGGACGTGCCGAAGATGAAATCTTCTTCAAGATAGAGAAGAACGTTTCTGCCAGCGCCACCTTTCAGACCCTCGCCGCCGACGGCTTCGAGAGCGGCGACGGTTCCGGCGGGACCGGCTCCTGGCTGGATGACCACTGGACACTGGAGGGTGACTACGACATTAGAGATTACGGCGCGCATGAGGGCACCTATTATCTCAGGCTCTACGGGGACAGTGACGGCTCGCCGGGAGACGGCTACGCCGAGCGGCAGGTTGACCTCAGCGGCTCATCCGGAGAGGGCCTATACCTTCAATTCTACGCCCGGGTCCGGGAATTCGAGTGGAATGATTATGCATATCTCAAGGTCTCCACCGACGGGGAGAACTGGGAAACCAAGCTGACTTTTACCGATGAAGGTTACAATTCTGACTACAAACTGCGCCAGGTCGACCTCTCCGATTACGGCGCGCCGTCCTCCCTTTTCATCGCTTTCGAAATGGCATGTAGCTATAACCAGGACTACCTATACATCGACGACCTTAAATTCACCAATTCACAGGAGACCACCATCGTGGAGGAAGGTGAGTTCACCGAGTTCACCTACTACGTATCCATCCAGTGTATGGACCCGGACGGCTGCAAATACATCGACCGGGACGAGCGGGGGGCATTGGACCGCATCTTCGACTCTCTGCCGGAGCGGGGCTACTCCAGCGGCGACTTCCTCCAATACGTTTTCAACTCCACGGACTGGGACGAGGCAGAATGGGGTATGCCACCCTTTGACCCCACGGATATAGATAATGAGGGCTATGGCGATGAATTGCACCAGGAGTTGACCTGGAGATTCCACGACGCCGGATACGATGACGTCGAATTCGAGTACGGCGAAATCAAGACGATGAGTTTCAAAGCCTGGGCTGCCCTCCAGGAAGGCGTCTACTGCAACGATATCGCAGTGGATACCGATACCTGGGGCTGGACTAACTTTCTGGAAGGAAACATGGCAAAAATCACCGTCGGCGACCCGGTTGACCTCAACTGCAACGGCGGACTGCTGGATATTAATAAGACGGTAGACACCCTCGTCATCTACCCCGATGACCCCACCACCGTTACCTACACCATCACTATCGAAAACGTCGACACCGAGCCCATTCCGATTTA
>CAZOUZ010000181.1:2098-2766 GCA_964583115.1 uncultured Dehalococcoidales bacterium | reverse complement strand
GCCCAGCAGCTTGCCTCAAAATCAGGCAAAAAGGTCTTATTCGTGGCTACTGCCGAGGCCGGCGACGAAGAAATGCGGCAGCGCATCGAGAACCACAGGAAAAACAGGCCGCCGTCCTGGACTACTCTTGAGACCACCAATAATCTTGGTAAGAAGATTCCTGAAAGGGCAGGCGGAGCCGGGGTGATAATCGTGGACTGCATTACCCTGCTGGTGAACAATATTTTCAGCCGGTCCGGTGAAGAGACTGATGATGCCCTCGTTGAAAAAGAGGTCGTCCGGGAGATAACCAAGCTTATAGAGTGCACCAACCGCCTCGATGCCGACTTTATTATCGTTACCAACGAGGTCGGTATGGACCTGGTGCCGGCTAATAAGATGGGCAGACTCTACCGCGACCTGCTGGGCAGGGCAAATCAAATGCTGGCAAAACAGGCTGATGAGGTCTACCTGATGGTCGCCGGAATACCGGTACTCATAAAACCGGACAAAAATTCCCAAGATATAACATCCGTAGATAGTTGAAACCCATCAAATAATAATAGAAACGGGAGTTTAAGAGGGGCAGAGCCCCTCTTAATTTACATTAAGGGCGGAGGGCGGGAATAGATAAACATAAAGGAGGTAAAGCCCCCTCAAACACAAGTAACGGGAGTCTAAGAGGGGAG
>CAZOUZ010000181.1:0-2088 GCA_964583115.1 uncultured Dehalococcoidales bacterium | reverse complement strand
AACAAACCGGCGCAAACCCCCCCAAAAACAAACGAACGGGGATCCAATGGGGGGAGCGGCGAAAACCCGCCCCTCCCCTCTTTCTAATTACTTCCCTCCCGATTGTATCGGGAGGGATTAAGGGGGATAGGGTTTCATAAATCAGTCGGTTAAAACATCAAGAAACCTCCCCTGATAAATCACCAGTTTTTGTATTCATAATTATGGCGTGATAAACTATTAGCCAATTACAGCGTCCAGAGGTAATAGATGTCATTATTCATCACATTCGAGGGGGGAGAGGGGAGCGGCAAGACCTTCCAGGCAAGGGCACTGTACAGGAAACTGCTGCAAACGGCTGTCCCGGCGTTGCTGACCCACGAACCCGGCGGCACCGAGCCGGGTGAGAAAATTGCCCGCCTGCTGAAGTGGTCTCAAGAAGCCGATATAACACCGCTCACCGAGCTGCTGCTGTTCAACGCCTCCCGCGCCCAGCTTATTGAAGAGGTAATCAAGCCCAACCTCGAAGACGGTAAAGTCGTTATCTGCGACCGCTATACCGATTCCACAGTTTGCTATCAAAGCTTCGGACGTGGCCTCGACCCGGAGCTTGCCAGGGCTATAAATAATACCGCCGCTCAGGGGATTAAACCCGACCTCACCGTCCTGATGGACATCACCGTCGAGGAAGGTTTTTCCCGAAAAAGAGGCAGGAGACGCGACCGCTTCGAGCAGGAGGACATCGCCTTCCACCGGAGAATCAGGGACGGCTATCTGAAACTGGCGGCAGAAGAGCCGGAGCGCTGGCTGGTAGTGGATGCCACTCAAGCCAGAACCAGAATAAGAAAAACTATCTGGGAACGGGTAAGCCGGCTGCTGCCGGGCCAACAGGCCTGATAAAAACTACCTCACAATGATTTGTAAAATATTCTCGGGAGGTTATTATGGAGTACCGCAAGCTGGGTAAGTCGGGACTCAATGTATCCGAGGTCGGACTGGGAGGCAACCCTTTCGGCTGGTGGGCTGACGAACCGACTTCGATTGTCGTCATCAACCACGCCATTGAGCAGGGTATCAACTTTATCGATACCGCCGACGGCTACGACAGGGGAAACTCGGAGAAGTGGATAGGTAAGGCACTCAAAGGCAAGCGCTCCGAGGTTATCATCACCACCAAGTTCGGCGTCCCGATGGGCGAGGGACCCAACCAGAGGGGCGGCTCGCGGTATTACATAATGAAAGCGCTGGATGCCAGCCTGAAACGCCTCCAGACCGACTATATCGACCTTTATCAGATGCACTTCCCCGACCCTTCGACTCCTATCGAGGAAACGCTGCGCGCTCTCGACGATATGGTCAAAAGCGGCAAGGTGCGCTATATCGGCTGCTCGAATTTCGCCGCTTGGCAGCTTACCGAAGCACTGTGGACTTCCAGGGCTCATAATTTACACTCCTTCATCACCGTGCAGCCCAGATACAGCCTCCTTTACCGCGAAATAGAAAGAGAGCTGGTACCCTGCTGCCGGGCTTATAACATCGGCATCTTTCCCCACAGTCCGCTTGCCGGCGGCTTTCTCACCGGGAAATACAAAAAGGGCGAAGAAATGCCGCCCGACGGGCGCCTGTCCGCTCCGAACTCTGCTTACGCCCGTATCTTTACCGATGCCAACTGGGAAAAACTGACTAAATATGACGCATTTGCTAAAGAGCGTGGTCACACGATGGGAGAACTGGCTATAGCCTGGCTGCTCTCAAAGCCGTATATCAGCACCGTCATCGCCGGAGCGAAAAAGACGGAGCAGGTTTCCGCCAACATCGCCGCAGCGGAATGGAAATTGACTCCGGAAGAGGTAGCCGAGATAGAAACGCTGTAATCAACTCCAAATAAGTTTTAACTCCGTTTCACGGCGTCATTCCCGACCTGATCGGGAATCCAGATGACGGAAACTCTTTAAATTACTGGATTCCCGCCTACGCGGGAATGACAAAGGAAAGCGGGAATGACAAAAGAAAGCGGGAATGACAAAGGAAAGCAGGAATGACAAAGGAAAGCAGGAATGACAAAGGAAAGCGGGAATGACAAAGGAAAGCGGGAATGACAAAAGAAAG
>CAZOUZ010000180.1:0-2771 GCA_964583115.1 uncultured Dehalococcoidales bacterium | reverse complement strand
TTTACAAAGGGGGAATGGCTTCGCCTTCCTTAAGCAATCCTTTTTACTTTTTCTTCCCGGTATCGTAGATTTCCTGGGCTTGTTGCGGGGTAGCCTTTTTATGGATTATTGCCCTCAGAGCCTTAATCATCGGCACCGGGTATTCATTCTGCCAGATATTTCTGCCCAGGTTTACCCCGATAGCGCCTCTCTGCATACCGTCATAGACAAACTCAAACACCTCAAGCTCGGTATCCACGCGGGGGCCTCCGGCTATAACCACCGGGACAGGACAGCCCGTCGCCACTTTTTCGAAATCCTCGCACCAGTAGGTCTTCACCACTCTCGCTCCCAGCTCGGCGGCAATACGGGAGGCAAGAGCGAGGTAACGGGCATCCCTTTTTTCAAGCTCCTTACCCACGGCAGTCACCGCCATCACCGGAATACCATAACGTTCACCCTCGTTAACCAGCTTCGACAGGTTCAGCAGGGATTCTTTTTCGTAGTCGGTACCGACGAAGACGGAAATACCCACTGCGGAAACATTAAGGCGGATAGCTTCTTCAATGGAGGTCGTAATCCCTTCATTAGCCAGGTCTTTACCGACGACACTGGTACCCCCCGATACCCTGAGAATGACCGGCCTGGTCCTCGCCGGGTCAACCGTGGAGCGCAGCACGCCCCTGGTGATAAAAAGGGCATCGGCATAAGGCAGTAGCGGCTTAATAGTCTTGCCCGGCTCCTCAAGTTTCCTTGTCGGACCCTGAAAGTATCCGTGGTCAACCGGCAAAAACAAGGTATGTCCGTCCGATTGGATTAGTTGTGCCATCCGGTTTGCCATTCCCCATTCCATAATAACAACTCCTTCCGCAGGTATGGCCCGCTGTTTCAGCAAAATAACTGCCCCGACCGGCTTGCCTATTATACTACAAGACACGGAGTAATTTGTATTGAACTCATTTAAGAAAAATTCGTTAGCCTCAAAATTTGATGTATCCGTATCAAACAATATACAATAATATTAGTAACCACTTAATAAGGAGGTACCGGGAAATGAAGATACATCTTAAATCCAGCTTTAACTCTAACGAAATCGAGACTGAAAGCAGCACTCTGGGCGACCTGCTGCTTGAACTGGCAAAGAAATACCCTGAAGAAAGGTTTTACGTTAAGGACCGGGAGGAAGTAAACTTCGAATACTTCGTGGAACTTAACGGTGAAATTCATGACAACCTGCCTAAAGAGCTGGATACCAAGCTGAAGGACGGGGACAAAATAGAGATTTACCTGGGCAATGAATATATTGATGATTAAATAAGGCAATTCCGTGTTTGCGGCTTATTCATTTATAACCCGTCCCCCTGTATCCCTCCCGATACAATCGGGAGGGAAGTTATTTTATAAGTCTTGACAGCAAACAAGCGGGGGCTTTAGCATAACCAGGAAAGAGACTACTGGAAATTCAATAGTAAAGCGTATCCTCATACCGACTGGTATCTCAGGTAATTCATTTATCTTTCAAGCATAAGGAGGCGGATATGGCGGGACCTCTGGAGGGCATAAGGATTTTAGACCTGAGCTGGGTGCTGGCAGGACCTTTCTGCACGATGGTCCTAAGCGACCTCGGGGCGGAGGCAATAAAGGTCGAAAGGCCTCAAACGGGAGACCTGGCGCGGGGCAACGGGCCGTTTATCGACGGCGAAAGCTCATATTTCCTCAGCCTCAACCGGGGTAAAAAGAGCATCACCATTGACCTGCAAACACCCCGGGGTAAAGAAGTCTTTCTGGAACTCGTTAAAAAAGCCGACGTGGTAGTCGAGAATTTTGTTCCGGGGACGATGAAGAGACTGGGGCTTGACTACGAGGTGGTGAAGAAACAGAACCCCCGGATTATCTACGCGTCCATATCCGGTTTCGGCCAGACCGGGCCTCTTGCCCGGAACCGCGCCCTCGACATCATTATTCAGGCAATGGGCGGAATGATGAGCATTACCGGCGAGCCTGGCGGACAACCCGTGAAACCCGGAGCCTCGCTCGGCGACATTACCGCCGGCTTATTCGCCGCCATCGGTATCCTTGCCGCCGTTATCGAGCGCCAGAAGAGCGGCAAAGGGCAGATGCTGGACATCGGCATGCTGGACTGCCAGCTAGCCGTACTTGAGAACGCATTTTCCCGGTTTTTTGCCACCGGAGAAGTACCCGTTCGTCTCGGAACCAGGCACCCTGCCTCCACCCCCTTCCAGGCATTCGAGACCGAGGACGGTCACATAGTTATCGCCATGGTAGGCGGCACGCGGAACCAGTGGCAGATGTTTTGCGCCATCACCGGCCTCCTCGACCTGATTGACGACGAAAGGTACCAGACCGGCGAATCGCGCACCCGTCACTATGACGGGCTCGAACCGGTTTTAAATAAAGTAATGAAGACGAAGACGACCGGGCAATGGATTGAAGAACTAACGGAAATTGGCATTCCCTGCGGGCCCATCAACAACATTGAGCAGGCGGCCAGCCATCCCCAGGTGCTCGCCAGGGAAATGATTCCGGAGATACCCCACCCGAGACTGGGCAAGGTTAAGGTAATTAACACGCCGGTAAAGCTTTCCAGGACGCCGGGCGGGATTAAAGGAAGCTCCCCGGATTTGGGGCAGGACACCCCGAATATTCTTGCAGAGATTCTTGGGATGAGCGAAAATGAAATAGAGAGCCTGAGAGAGGCAGGGGTAATCTAGGGGTCGAACTACCTCTTGTCCTTCTTCTCTTTGTCTTTGCGCTCTTTCTCCTCAGCTTCG
>CAZOUZ010000179.1:0-2788 GCA_964583115.1 uncultured Dehalococcoidales bacterium | reverse complement strand
TCGGGAGGGATACAGGCCTGCCCGCCGTCCCGACTTTATCGGGACTTCGGCAGGCGGGGGGATAGGGTTAAATAAATAACTATAAAATCTTGATGAAGACGACCTGAAATACTATACTACAAGCAGATAATAAAGAGTGGGGATTAATGCAGGGGGTATGGCGTTATGGATATGTTTGAGCGTCAGTTAGAGCAACAAAAAGGACAGCAGGCTCCGCTGGCTACCCGGATGAGGCCGTCGTCGCTGCACGAGTTTGTCGGCCAGGAGCATCTGGTGGGTGAAGGCAGAGTGCTGCGGAAAGGTATCGAAGCCGGACGGATACCTTCAATCGTTCTCTGGGGTCCGCCGGGCAGCGGTAAGACTACCCTGGCTTACGTAATCGCCAGCACTATCGATGCCCACTTCAGCGCGGTCAGCGCCGTCAGTGCCGGTGTCGCTGAACTGCGCCGGGTAATCGAAGAGTCGAAGGAGCGCGCCAGGATTTACAATCAGAAAACGATACTCTTCATAGATGAGATTCACCGTTTCAATAAAGCCCAGCAGGATGCAATCCTGCCCTATGTCGAGGACGGCACCGTCACCCTTATCGGCGCCACTACGGAAAACCCCTCTTTTGAGGTTACTTCACCTCTCCTCTCCAGGTGTCAGGTCCTTACCCTGAACCCGCTTATCGATGATGAAATCCGCGTTATAATCCTGAGAGCGCTGAGAGACAGACTGAAGGGACTGGGGTCGTTGAACGTTGAAATGACTCCCGAAGCAGTAGACCATCTTATCACTATGTCCAAGGGGGATGCCCGCATTGCCCTCAATGCGCTGGAAATGGCGACTCTCACCACGCCGCCTGATGCCAGCGGCAAGCGCGTTATTCCGTTAGCTACCATTGAAGATGCCGTCCAGCACCCGGCTTTGCGCTACGACAAAGCCGGGGACAAGCACTACGACTTTATCTCGGCGCTCCATAAGTCTATGCGGGGCTCGGACCCGGATGCTTCGATGTACTGGCTGGCGAGGATGCTTGAGGCGGGGGAAGACCCCCTTTACATCGCCCGCCGTCTTGTCCGGTTCGCCTCGGAGGACGTGGGTATGGCTGACCCTCAGGCACTTGTAATCGCCATGGCGGCGCAGCAGGCAGTCCACTTCATCGGCATGCCCGAGGGCAACCTGGCTCTAGTCCAGGCAGCCGTTTACCTGGCGACCGCTCCGAAAAGTAACTCCCTCTATGAAGGGTACTCGCGGGTCCAGGAAGAGCTTAAGAAAGGTGCTGCTGACTCGGTGCCGCTGCACCTGCGCAATGCGGTGACGCCGCTGATGAAAGAGATGGGTTACGGCAAGGGCTATAAATATGCTCACGATTACCCCGATAACTTCGTCGAGCAGCAGAACCTGCCGGAATCGCTCCAGGGCAAGCAGTATTACTCGCCCAGCGAGCAGGGATACGAGAAACAGGTTATCGCCCGGCTGAAAAAATGGTGGCAGGATAAGAAAAAAACAGATGAAACAAGTGAAACCGAAAAGACCGAAGAAACAGAGGAGGAATAAATTCAATGCCTGAAAGATTTCCCTGCGGTGATATTACTCTTGAGGGAGAATGGCATTTCCCCGGGGGAGAAGGTCCTTTCCCGGCTGTGGTTCTCTGCCATCCATACCCTCCCGGCGGCGGCACGATGCAGAATAATGTTGTCGTCGCCATCTGCGAGGCGCTGTTCAAACAGTCAATCGCCGCTTTCAGGTTCAATTTCAGGGGAGTAGGAGGCAGTGAAGGCAGCTTCGGGGAAGGTATCGCCGAGCGGGAAGATGTTAAAGCTGCTCTGGACTGTGTCCTCTCCACGCCTCGTGTCGATGCTGAGAGGGTCGGACTGGCGGGGTACTCCTTCGGGGCTATGGTATCGCTGCCGGTCGCCCTGAAGGATGAGAGGGTGCGTATGCTGGCACTTACTTCGGCGCCGCTTTCGGACACCGGATGGGAGCAGCTAAAGGGATACGGCAAACCCAAGCTGTATGTAATCGGAGAAGCCGACCAGATGCTGCCGATTGAGCGTTTCCGCCAGCAGACCGAAGGTGTGGCTCACCCCGAGCAGTACCAGGAGATAGCCGGCGCCGACCACTTTATGGTCGGCTATGAGGAAGAGCTTGCCCGCAGGGTAGCGGAGTTCTTCGCCGCCGGTTTCAATTCAGCCTAACCCGCCTGAAGGCAGGGTTGTCGGCTAATTTTTCAGCACTTCATAGAGGCGCGCCACGTTCATCCGCTGTATTTCTTTTCCTCTTTCCTCGTTACCCGGAGCCATAGGGTAGCGGTCGAGCATTGACACTTTGTCCTGGGCTTCTTCCAGGCTCATTCCCTTGTCGATAGCTGCCTTGACGGCGTCTATCCAGTCCCGGATAAAGGCGCTCATCTCCGGGAGGTAGCTGCGGTCGCAGAGGTCGCCGTGTCCGGGGACAAGCACGTCGGCTTCCAGCTCCTCCATTTTTTTCAGCGAATCAATCCACTCGTAAGGGACGGCTTGATGAAGGAATGCCTGGGTCTTGTAAAAAATGTTGTCCGAGGTAAAGACCACTTTCTCCTCCGGGATATAAACTGCCACCTGGTAGGGAGTATGCCCGGGAAGGTTTATCAGCTTGAAGGTGTGGTTGCCGAGGTAAAGGGTCAGCCGCTGGGAAAGGGTGATTGTCGGCGGACGGTAGCTGTAGCCTTCCAGCAGCGGCAGGCTGTCGGGAGCCATTTGCTGGAGGCGTTCCCTGAATTGCTCCAGCGGCGAGGCTAAAATCGCCTCTCTCACTCCCTCGT
>CAZOUZ010000178.1:0-2831 GCA_964583115.1 uncultured Dehalococcoidales bacterium | reverse complement strand
TATTCCTGCCGCTGTGAAGCCGCATCCTCTTCATTTATCAGTTGCTTCAGGCGCTGCTCGAGGGACTTGACCTCGGGCGGGGCGCTCTCGGTATCGATACGGAGTTTACTCGCCGCCTCATCGATAAGGTCGATGGCCTTATCCGGCAGCTGCCGGTCCGAGATGTAGCGCTGACTCAACCGGGCAGCCGCTTCCAGAGCCTCGTCACTGATTTTAATCTTGTGGTGGGCTTCGTATCTGGGCCGCAGTCCGCGAAGCATCTCGATAGTAGCCTCGACAGTCGGCTCACCGAGGAGTACCGGCTGCAAGCGCCGCTCCAGTGCCTTGTCCTTCTCGATAAATTTACGGTACTCATCAAGGGTGGTAGCACCGACACACTGAAGTTCACCGTGAGCCAGCGCCGGTTTGAGCATATTGCTGGCATCGATAGCGCCTTCGGCGGCACCGGCCCCGACCACCGTGTGAATCTCATCAATGAAGAGTATTACCTCGCCCTGCGCCTGCCGTACCTCGTCCATCACCGCCTTCAGTCGCTCCTCGAATTCTCCGCGGAACTTACTGCCCGCTACCAGGGCGCCCATATCCAGGGCGATTACCTTCCGCCCTTTGAGGGAATCGGGGACATCATCGGCGGCAATCTTCTGGGCCAGTCCCTCGGCGATGGCGGTTTTACCGACACCGGCATCTCCGACAATCACCGGGTTATTCTTTGTCCGCCGGGTAAGCACCTGCATCACCCGTTTAATCTCGTCCTCCCGGCCGATAACCGGGTCGAGCTTGCCCTGCCTTGCCAGCTCGGTAAGGTCGCGGCCGTACTTCTCCAGGGAACGGTATTTGCTCTCCGCCCTGGCATCGGTCACCCGGTGTCCGCCGCGAATTTTTTCCAGCGCCTTATAGACCTTCTCCTGGTCAATGCCGGAGCTCTTCAAAATCCGGGCTGCCTCACCCAGCTCATCCCGGGTGATGGCAATAAACAGGTGCTCGGTGCCGATAAACTCGTCTTTCAGCCGGTTCGCCTCGGCATCGGCTTTCTGGAAAAGCTCACCCACTCTGGGCGTGGCATAAATCTGCCCCGCCTGATAAGCCACCTTGGGCATTCTCTCCAGTACGGCTTCAACCTGCCGTTTCACCGTATCCACATCAACACCGAGGTCGCGTAAAATCTCACCGACCAACCCTCTCTCCTGCTGGAGCAGCGCCAGCAGTATATGCTCCACATCCCACTGGTTATGCTGGTACTGCTGGACGAGTCCCTGAGAAAGGGCCATCGCTTCCTGTGCTTGTTCAGTAAATCTTTCCTGCCTCATTTTGCTTCCACCTCCACATTACTATTGTTTCCAAAATTCGAAGTTAAGAAATCCTCTACCTGTCTCTGGACTTCCGGGTAGTCCCAGTTGTAATCGTGGCCGGGAACATTAATACAATAGGTAAACTTTATCCTTTTCCCCTGTAACCTGTATTTTAACCACCTGAACGGGGCGGTAAGATAGGTCTTTACTATGGTCGGGATATCCCATTCCATAAGGGAATCGGGCATCAGCCCGTTACTATCCAGAGCCAGCGTTTTTTCAGTAACTACCCTCCGGGACTTATAGGGAAAAGGCATTCCCAGCTCTATATTGAAAACCCGGTTAGCGCTGTCCATCTGCTGCGATACGGCGTTGCTGAAAGCCGCTCCCTGGCTCACCCCTATCATTATCACTTTCAGTTTGTCAAGGTGCCGGGTAATAAATTCAAGTTCAGTTGCCATTATTTTCGCTTTTCTTTCAAAGAACCGCATCTGCTCCCTGATATCTTTCATTATCTCCCTGTACCCGCTGTCAGTGCGGAAGTACTGAATTAACTGCCGGGTATATCCCAGATTTTCAATGGTAGCGTTGACTCCCTCGACAATGCTCCGCTCCCACTGCAAGAGATTTTCAAGATGAGTGGTCCCCCAACCGCCGGGGTTATGAATCAGCAAAAAGTCTTTATCCTCAGCTTTACCGTAAATATCCAGAAGCCTTCCGGTGAATCTGGCACGCCTTCCGGTATCGCCTTCGAAAAGCTGTTCCGCCAGGCGTCCGGCTTCTTCTTTAAGAGTCAAAGATTCCGCCATTTTCATCCACCAATCCACTTCAGCAGTATATTCAGTCCGTAATAACCGGCATAGGATACCATCATGTACCTTATCGTCTTGCCTGCCCAGCTAATCAGGAAGAATTTCCAGAGGCCCATCCTGAGAGAACCGGCCGCAAGACCGGCAAAGTAAAACGGGCTAATTATCATCGCTGAACTGATGAAGAGAGTCCAGGCACCTCCTCTTCCTCCTACCCATTTCACCAAACGGTCATACAGGACCTCCCCCTTGGACCAGAAACGGGACTCCACCGGGCGGACTATATCGTAAGCCTGTCCCGGCTCGCTTTCATAAGCCTGTCCCCTGGCACGAAATCTCGACCATACCGACTCCACCCCCGCTCCGGTAAAATATACCGTTATGCCGCCGATAGCGCCGCCGAAACCGGCTATCAGTCCCACATACGCAGGATTAAGAATCGCTCCCATAGTAAACACCAGCCACAGAGTAGGCGCCGGAATAATGGTTATCCCGCAGAGAATCCCGACAATAAATACTCCCACATAACCGTACCCTCCCAGGTGGCGAATTTCCTCACGGAAGAAAACAGTGGCTATGAGCAAAAACGCCATTAACAGAAAGCTCAGACCACTAATCAGATAGAAACGCCAGTCTCCACCCGATTTTCGTCGTTTAGCCCGCACTCCTCTCAAATTGCCTCCCAATCAGCCTACTTTTGCCAGCCTGAGGAACTTCTTATCTACCTCGACAG
>CAZOUZ010000177.1:0-2875 GCA_964583115.1 uncultured Dehalococcoidales bacterium | reverse complement strand
TCTATACCATAACACTGCCGCCGTCGATAACGATGTACTGCCCCGAGATGAAATCGGCGTCCTTTGTAGCCAGGAAAACGGCGGTGCCGACGATATCGGATGCCTCCGAGCGCCGTTTGATAGACTGTGCAGCGACAACATTCACGAATATATCCTCAATGCCGCCCTTGACCAGACTGGCTTCGGTAGCTACAAGGCCGGGGGCGATTGAATTGACCGTAATGCCCGAGGGCCCGAGAGCTCTCGCCAGGCACTGGGTCAGCGTGTAGACGGCTGACTTGGTCAGGGCGTAACCCAGGAAGAACTGGGCGTCGGGGACTTTAAAGACATGGGATGCTATGTTTATAATCGTGCCGCTGGACTGTTTTTCCATCAGCGGAGCGACTGCTTTGCAGCAAAGCCATGTTCCCTTTACGTTTACCTCGAATATGCGGTCCCAGTCCTCGACTGTCCAGGCGTTCCACGGCTTTGTCTCCACTCCGTACCATATAGCAGCGTTATTGACCAGGATATCCACCCTGCCGTACTGCTCGATAACCTTTTCCGCTACCTTCTGGGTGGCTTTTTCGTCGGAGATATCGCACTCCATGGCTGCCGCTTCGCCGCCTTTAGCCTTTATCTCCTTGGCCGCTTCCTCAGCCCTTTCCAGGCTGATGTCAGGTAAGAGCAGCTTTGCCCCTTCCTCGGCGTACCTCAGTGCTATCGCCTTGCCAAGACCACGACCTCCTCCGGTTATAATGGCTACTTTGTTCTCCAGCACCGGTGACATATCTTGCCTCCTTACTCAGTTATTCTGATTTATTTGTTTAAGGGCTCCCGGCCTCCTTGATTGCCTCCTCGAATATTCTTTTTTCTCGTTTCAAGAACTGCTCCTTACCCTCTGCGTATGCAGGGAGCACCCAGTCTATCTCCTTCAGGTTTTGCGTTATAGTCGGTATCCATTGATACGGTATCGTTATCAGTATCCATCCCTCCTCGAATACCTCTTTTGCTTTCGCCCCGAAGGTCATCCCGGTAATCATGTAATTCACTTTGCCGCTCTGGTACGGGTAAATATAGAGCCAGGAGCATGCCAGGACCGGGGCTAACTTGGGTTCCCATATCTCTCCGCTCGAATAGCTCATTGCCCTCAGCACGATTTCCGCCTGGCTGGGAGTGGCGGTGAGGATTAAAAGGTCCGGCTCGAATGTCAGTTTATCCAGCGTGGAAAAAGCGACATGGTTAACAATACCGGGATTAAATGTATAAACGTATTGATAGATGTTATTGTTAGCCCTTGGCTCCTGGTAAATTCCGAGTTTAGGTCCTACCAGACCGCTTTCCACGAATAGCTGCATTTCCTCCATTCCCAGAGCCTGTTTTCCGACACAGTTCTCATTCTCTTTGCTGAAGTAAAACGGGGCTTCTCTTTGCTGGGCTTCCTTGAACATTGCACAGAAGGGCAGGCTTTTGTCAATTTGCTCTATTCCTTCCGGTTTATTGAGCAGGAACTTGACGCCTACAGGTGGCTTCTCGAAATTGAAGTTGTTGTATATGGACAGGTCTTGATTTAGCTGCCGCATTTTTAACCTCCTCCTTAAAAAATTATCAGCAGGTCCGAGTCTAATTTCATACTATGAGCAGACTTTACTAATCGGCAAAGTACTGCGTATCTGCGTTGGGGTATACCGCTACTTTCGGGTTTGCCCCGTGTGCTTTCTCCAGCGTTTCTATTACCTGATTCCAGTCGCTCGTTTGTATTACCCGGGTCGGGTCGGCAAAGCGTCCGGATAGCTTGCCTTCGGGGTATTCATTATAGATGATAAGATTCTTGATATGCGGCGGAACTACTATCAGGTTAAATAAATCACCGGCAATCGTTTTGCCGAAGTTATCCATAAGGTAATGCACAACCTGCCCGGAGGGCGAACTGGCGATAACCACGGCGCTGCCGCCTTCGGGTCTTATTGCCCCGGCAGCCGCTCCGATAGGCACCATAAACTCGCTGGCTTTAATGAAGTTATTGGCGATAACTATATCGTTATCCCTGGTATTGGCGGCAACGTAGTGGGACTTGGCTTCACTGACCGCCGCCCGGTAGGTCGGGTCCATTGCGCCGGCGAAGATTTTCACCGTTTTCCCCCAGGTATTAACGATGCAGTTTATTACCATATCGAGGCCGACCGTCCGGGCAATTTCCTGGGCGTCGGCCTGGAAGGGGTTATTGTCTATGATATCGGAAGGGGGTAGTCCCTGCTTCCTCCGTTCCTCTCGCCAGGGCTGGTGAGTCCTGCCGTGATGGATGAGTACCGATTCATAGGAAGATACCCCGGGCATTATCATTTTACCGCCGCCGCTTAAGCCGTAAATGGGATGAGGCACGATACTCCCGATAGCAATTTTAATATCGCAACTCATTACCTCGCTGTTTATCGAGATTTTTGTCCCGTAGCTGCTGGTGCCGATATCGGAGCAGTTGAGAAACGGACAGTGGTTATAAACGGGATATCTGGCGACTATATCCTCTCCCAGCTTCTTTGTCATGCTAACCCAGTCGAGGGGATGGTGATTGGCTACGGCGCAAATAAACCGTATTCTGTCATCGCCGATACCTGCCGCTGCCAGTTCTTCCAGGACAAAGGGCGCAATTTCGGATACGTCGGTGCTGCGGGTCATATCGTCGAATATTATCACCGCCTCTTTTCTGCCCTTTGCCAGCTCTTTCAGGGGCGGCATGCCGATGGGCGAGGTGACGGCTGCCTTGATTTCACCCGGCTTCATTGCCGGCTTATCATAGCCGGCAATATTGTTTACCGTTACCTGCCAGCTTTCCGGCAGGGGAAAATCAACTTCTTCGGGTCCGTACCAGATGTTTTCCGGCAGCTTGACAAGATTG
>CAZOUZ010000176.1:0-2894 GCA_964583115.1 uncultured Dehalococcoidales bacterium | reverse complement strand
CTCTCATACCGGCTTTTGAGATAGGCGCCTGGAACGCCTGGGTCTTTATGGCTGCTTTCATAGTGTATATTTTTGTAATGTCACTGATTTTTAGAAACATAAATGAGAAGATGGGCCACGGCGGGGAGAAAAGGAAAATCAATACCACATTATTTCCGGTGATGGTAATACTGATGATATACTCCATTTTCCTGCCCCTGGTACGGGGGACCGCCTGGTTTTACGTGGGTTCTGCAATTTTCCTGCTGGGACTGATTATTCTTGCCCTTACCGTATCGGACGCTGACGCTACTCCGGACGGTGAACTTTTTACCCGGGGCGTTTATCGTTTCTCAAGACATCCACTGTATCTCAGTTTCGCGCTTGCGTTTCTGGGCACGGGAATAGCTTCCGCCTCATGGCTCTTTTTATTGCTGACGGTAATACTGGTGGTTTTAACGCATTCCGTGATGGTCCTTGAAGAGCAATTGACTCTGGAAAGATACGGAGATTCCTACAGCGAATACCTGGAAAAGACCCCGAGGTGGATAGGTCTGCCTAGAGGGGGCCAAGAGGATGAGGTATAATATATCCATATAGTCTCATAAGGAGAAACCCATGCTTGACCTTAGATTTATCCGCGAGAATACAGACCTGGTGCGGAAGGCGGTGCAAAAACGCCAGGATACCGCTCCGCTGGATGAAATACTGGAGCTTGATTCCGGCCGCCGCCAGAAAATAATCGAGCTTGAAGACCTGCGGCACGAGAGGAAAGAGGCCGCCCAAAAGGGGAAGAAAGGCGAGGGGTCTGTGGAAGAAGGGCGCGACCTGCGTATTATGATAAGAAGTCTTGAGGAAGAGGTCAGGACCATCGATAACCAGATGAAAGACCTGCTTTTACAGATACCCAATATTCCTCATTCATCCGTTCCGGAGGGCAAAGATGAGACAGGGAACGTGGTGGTGCGTTCCTGGGGCGAGCCCCGGAGCTTTGATTTTGAGCCTCTGCCGCACTGGGAGCTTGGCGAAAAGCTCGGCATAATAGATTTCGACCGGGGAGTGAAGATATCGGGCAGCCGCTTTTACGTGCTGAGCGGGCTGGGTGCTCGCCTGCAGAGGGCGGTTATCGCCTTTATGCTCGACCTCCACACCAGCGAGCACGGATATCGGGAGATATACCCGCCTTATATGGTGAAGAGAGAGTGTATGGTCGGTGCCGGACAACTGCCCAAGTTTGCCGATAATATATATCACGATGATGAGGACGACTTCTGGTTCGTGGGCACTGCCGAGATACCGTTGACCAATCTGCACCGTGACGAAATTATGCCGCCGGGAATGCTGCCCATCTATTACGTTGCCTATACCGCCTGTTTCCGCCGGGAAAAGATGTCCGCCGGGAAGGACACACGGGGGCTGAAGCGGGGGCACCAGTTCGACAAGGTGGAAATGTATAAGTTCACCGAGCCGGAGAACTCCGAGGAAGAGCTCGAAGAAATGGTAAAGGACGCCGAGCAGGTCTGCCAGAGGCTGGGGCTTCCTTACCGGATAGTGGAGCTCTGCACCGGCGAGCTCGGCTTTTCTTCGACGAAGTCCTACGATATCGAGATGTGGGCGCCGGGCTGCGAGGAATGGCTGGAGGTAAGCTCCTGCTCCAACTGCGGTGATTTTCAGGGCAGGCGGGCGAACATCCGCTACCGTCCCGAGCCCGATGCCAGACCGCAGTTCGTCCATACCCTTAACGGCTCCGGACTTGCCCTGCCCCGGGTGATGATAAGCATAATGGAGAACTACCAGCAACCCGACGGCACCATCCGCGTCCCCGAAGTCCTCCAGAATTTCGTCGGGGCTGAGGTGATTGGGTAGAAAAAAGTTTCAAACCTGCACGTAAGTAAAGGGGGAGTATTAAGAGAGGGGCTTCGCCCCTCTCTTTTCATATACGACTTCCCCTGTTCCTCTTTAAGATATGATGCACTATCTACCATCTAATGATCGCAAAGTCATGTGTTTAGCTTCAATTAAACATCCACTACAGGACTCTCGGTCAAGTACTGAGAAGCTATACTTGACAAATTAACAACACAATGATATTGTTGTGTTATGATACCAGATATGATAGATATTGGTGCCGCTTGGAAAGTTCTTACACCTGGTGTTCATGATGCTACATTGAGTGAGATCAAGGATCGTTTTGCTACAAACGAAAGGAGGAAAGTACTGTATGAAGGACTATTGAAAGGCTGCCAGGCTTTGAAACTTGCGGGGTGCTCAGTTATTTACCTTGATGGAAGTTTTATCACTACAAAACCAATGCCAAATGACTTCGACGCCTGCTGGGACCCGCATGGTGTAGATCCAAGCAAACTTGATGCCGTGTTGTTAAATTTTAATGACAAAAGAAGAAATCAGAAGCAGAAGTATGGGGGAGAATTCTTTCCTTCAAGTATATTGGCTGATGGAAGCCAAACATTTGTTGAGTTCTTCAAAACAGACAAGGATACTGGTAAAAGAAAGGGGATAATACGCATCCAACTCAAATAAGAGAAGGAGGCAGAAAAAATGATTACTAATGAACGACAGTATCGGATAACCAAGCGACAACTATCAAGGTTAAAAAAAGCATTGAGCGATTTTGACATGCTTGAAGTTACGAAACGGTTAGATTCAAAGATACTTGCTATATCGGAAATGGACGCATTAAAAAGCGAGGAAGCAATTCTCATTAATCAACTTAAAGAGTATGAACTCCTACGTTCAGGAAAAATAACGCAATTGAAGGCCTCGAACTTAGGGGAATTACCAAGCATTTTAATCCGGGCAAGAATTGCCCAAGGTTTAACACAACGTGAACTTGCCGAACTTGTTGGATTGAAAGAGCAGCAGATTCAACGATATGAATCAGATGAGTATGCAAC
>CAZOUZ010000175.1:0-2905 GCA_964583115.1 uncultured Dehalococcoidales bacterium | reverse complement strand
GGAACGCCGGCATCGGGTAGACCGACGTCTTGTTATCGATTGTAACCTTGCCCATATTTTTCCCTCCTGAAGTTCTTTCTATTCCGTAATTGCGCAAATGCGCATCTGCTCACTTATTCGGGTTATTCTGTGTAGCTGTGATTATAGTGCTTTGGATAAACCGATGGCAAACCGTTTTTTTAATTACTTGTGTAACCATCACTATGTGTTAAAATACTAAACGAAAAGCGCTTGTCCGAGGAGTTTTACAGTTGATTCCAATAAAGCTGGCGGTGCGCAACTTTATGCCCTACCGGGACAATGTAATGCCGCTGGATTTCACCGGCGTTCACACTGCCAGTATCTCCGGTGATAACGGCAACGGCAAGTCGGCCCTGGTTGACGCCATGACCTGGGCGCTGTGGGGGAAGACCAGAGCGAAGAGCGATGACGACCTGATTCACCTGGGAGAGAATGAGATGGAAGTTGAGTTCGACTTCGCTGTCGGAGACCAGGCTTATCGCATTATACGCAAGCGCGCCCGACCGAAGACCAGACGGGGACAGGGGCAGAGCAGCCTTGAGTTTCAGGCGGCTACCGGAAACGGTTTCAAGCCGATAACCGGCAACACCATCCGGGAGACCGAGCAAAAAATCAGGGACACATTGCACATGGACTACGAGACCTTTGTTAACAGCGCCTTTCTCCGCCAGGGTCACGCCGATGAATTCACCCAGCAGCCTCCGGTCAAGCGGAAGGAAGTGCTGGCGAATATCCTCGGGCTTACGTTATACGATGAACTCGAAGACCGGGCAAGGGAGCTTGCCAGAGAGCAGGAAACAGAGAAGGCTTTTGCCGAGAATGCAATCAGGGATATTAAGAGCGAACTGGAGCGGAAGCCTGTCTATGAAGCCGAACTCGAACGGGCGCAGGCGGAACTGGAGGGAATAGAAGGGGTATTAAAAGAAAAGGAGTCCGGACTGAACGTACTGCGGCAGAAAAAAGAGCTGCTTCAAAATAAGCAGTCGCAGTTGACCCAGCTTGAGAAGCACATGGCGGAGAGCGACAGGACACTGGCACTCATTGACGACCAGCTTAAACAGCTAAATTCACGTATACGGGAGTACGAAAGTTTAATCGCCCGGCGTGACGAAATAGAAGAGAAGTACGCCCGTTATATTGAAGCTAAAAAACTGAATGATGAACTTGAACGGAAATTCAGAATGGTCGTTGCCCTTAGAGAACAAAAGAACAAGCTGGAGAGAATAATTGACCAGTCCAGCCAGTCCTTACTCAGAGACCATACCCTTGCCGAAAGTAAAATCGGTGAACTGGAAGCCGAATACGGAAAGCTGCCTCAGCTTAAAAGCGATTTGCAGCAGGCGCAGTCGGAGTTGAGTCGCCTGGCGGGGGAAGAAGAAACGCTCAGCCGGAAAAAGCAGGCAAGGCAGGACCTGCGGACTCAACTGCACGGTCTTCAGGCCGATAAAACGCGGCTGGAGCGGGAGATAGCGGAAATCGGGGAAAAGCTCGGTCTCCTGGCGACCCAGACCGGAGCGGTATGCCCCTTATGCGAGAGGGAACTCGGCAAAGACCACCGCCGGCTTATCGAGACAAAGTACTCCGAAGAAAAGCAGCAAAAAAGCGTCTCATTGGAGTCGGCTAAAGGGCAGGCGGCGCAGAAAGAAACGGAACTCAAAACAATGGATGGCGAGATATCGCGACTGGAAGCAGCCTTAAATCAAAGCAGGACCTCGGCGCAGAGCAAAGCCGGGCTGCTGGAGAGGGAGATAGCCGGGGTTGAAAAAGGCGGCGACCGCTTGATTGAGGAAAGAAAAAGACTGACTGAAATAGAAGAGCGGCTGGCGAAAAAAGACTTTGCCGCCGCCGAACAGGAGGCACTGAGCCAGCTTGAAGGCGAGTTAGCCAGAATAAGCTACGACTCTCAGCAGCACGAGCAGGTCCGCAGTGAACTGTCCGGTCTGGAGCAGTATGAAGACCCCAGGCGCAAGCTTGAGGAAGCCGACAGGCTTATTAATCAGGAAAAAGAAGCCGCATCCAGGGCTGAACAGACTGCCGGGGAGCTGCGCCGGGGTATGGAGGCCGACCGGCAGCAGAGGGAAGGGCTGGCTGCCGAGCTTGAATCGCTTCCCGGACTGGCCGCCGAACTGGCGCAGGCTGATGCCGAGTACCGGGAGCTGAGCGGGCGGCAAAAACAGGCGCAGGAGACTGTCGGAAGTATAAAGGGGAACCTGGAGCGCCTCTCCGAGCTGGAGACAAGAGTAAAAGAGAGAGAAAAAACGCTCGGCCAGGCAATGAAGGAAGAGGCGATTTATCGTGATTTATCTCAGGCTTTCGGCAAGAAGGGAATACAGGCATGGCTTATCGAGATGGCACTGCCCGAGCTTGAGATTGAAGCCAATAAGCTGCTGGGGCGAATGACCGATAACCGGATGAATGTCAAGATTGAGACCCAGCGGGAAACGAAGAAGGGAGACACCGTCGAGACCCTTGATATAAAGATTGCCGACGAACTGGGGACGCGTGACTACGAGATGTTCAGCGGTGGTGAAGCCTTCCGCATAGATTTTGCCATCCGTATCGCTTTATCGAAGCTGCTGGCGAGGCGGGCGGGAGCGCCGCCGTTAAGGACGCTTATCATCGACGAAGGATTCGGCACCCAGGACAGTACCGGACTGGAAAAGCTGAAAGAGGCGATAACCTCCATCCAGGATGATTTTGAGAAAGTAATCGTGATAACCCATATCGAGGAACTACGGGATGCCTTCCCCACCCGCATCGATGTCGTCAAGACCGCCGAAGGCTCGACCATCGAGGTAAGTTAATATTTGTTAACCCCCTCCCCGTTTCTATATCTATTCCCGCCCGCTTGCCTCCGCTGAAGCTTTAGCGCAAGCAGGCCGCC
>CAZOUZ010000174.1:0-2940 GCA_964583115.1 uncultured Dehalococcoidales bacterium | reverse complement strand
ATACTGGGGGCGGGGATGACCCACCCCGACGTGCTGCGGCGCGGAGGCATCGACCCTGATGTTTACACAAGCTTCGCTTTCGGCATGGGTCTCGACCGCTTATCTATATCTCGCCATGGGATTGATGACATCAGGCTATTCTATGGTAGCGACCTCAGGTTTTTAAGGCAGTTCTAATATTACGATTTTAGAGTAGTATGAAAGATGAAAGTATCACTTAACTGGCTGAAGGATTATGTTGATATAACGGTACCGATAAACATCCTGGCAGAGAAACTGACAATGGCAGGTTTCGAAGTCAAGGATATTGAGACTATCGGAGGTAGCTGGGACAATGTCGTTGTCGGGCAGGTAACGGCTGTAAATCCACATCCGAATGCCGACCGACTTTCCTTACCCACCGTTAACCTTGGCACTGAAGAGGCAACCGTCGTCTGCGGAGCCCCTAATCTCAAAGTAGGGGATAAAGTCCCGTTTGCCCGTGTCGGCGCCAGATTGATAGATGGACACACAGGCAAATTAGCTACCCTGAAACCGGCAAAGATACGCGGGGTCTCTTCCAGCGGCATGGTTTGCTCGGAAAAAGAGCTTGGTATCTCGGACAGGCACGAGGGTATAATGGTGCTGCCGGAAGACGCTCCGGTCGGCACGCCGCTTGCAGAATACCTCGGCGATACCGTTATCAACCTGGATGTTACTCCCAACCGCCCCGACTGCCTGTCGATAATCGGAGTCGCCAGGGAGATTGCCGCCCTGACCGGGCAAAGCCTGCATTTCCCGGAGGTCAGCTACGAGGAAACGGCTTCCCCTATAGAAGATAAAATCAGCATTGAAATCACCGCTCCCGACTTATGCCCCCGCTACAGCGCCAGCCTGGTTACGGGAGTGAAGATAGCCGAATCGCCGCCCTGGTTACAGCAGCGATTGCTTGCCTGCGGACAGCGCCCGATAAGCAACGTCGTGGATGTTACCAACTACGTTATGCTTGAGTACGGCCAGCCGCTGCATTCCTTCGACTACGAGAAGCTGAGGGGAAAGAAGATTATCGTCCGCCGCGCCACCGACTACGAGCCTATGACCACCCTCGACGGTAACGAGCGGGAACTGGACTCCGGTATGCTCGTCATTGCCGATGTGATGGGAGCGGTGGCGGTAGCCGGTGTTATGGGCGGCATCAATAGTGACATAACCGAAGAGACTACCTCGATACTGCTCGAAGCAGCCAGTTTCAACCCGAGGAGCATTCACTATACCGGCAGGACTCTGGAGCTGCCCAGCGAAGCCTGTATGCGCTTTGAAAGGGGTATCAGCACCGGCATAACTCTATCGGCGCTGAAAAGGGCTACCCAGCTAATAGCTCAACTCGGTGAGGGCAAGGTTGCCGGAGGTATAATCGACGTCTACCCCGGCGAGCAGGAGCCGGACCCGATTTTGCTATCCGCCGCCGAGGTCAAACGGTGCCTGGGCGTTGAATACAGTATCGAGCAGATAACGGAGGCGTTGACTTCACTGGGCTTCGAGTGCCGGAAACCGGATTCAGACGCAGAGATTTCGGTCCTGACTCCGTACTGGCGGAGCGATATCCACCTGGCAGTCGACCTCATCGAAGAGGTAGCCCGTATTCTGGACTATGACAATATTCCGATGACCATGCTCAGCGACCCGATACCCAGGCAGAACCCGGCGCCTGTTATCGGACTGAAGCGTGAAGTAACCAACCTGCTTGCCGGTTACGGTTTCCAGGAGGTAGTCACCTACTCGCTGACCAGTTTGGAAATACTAAATAAGCTCTCAACCGAACCCTATCCCGTCAACCCCCCACCTCTTCGTGTGGCTAATCCTATGACAGCCGAGCAGGAGTGTCTTCGACCCAGCCTGCGGGCTAACCTGCTGTCCGCTCTTTCGGCAAACCGCAGACACGAAGACGGCGGCATAAGACTTTTCGAGGTCGGAAAGGTATACCTGCCCCGTCCCGATGACCTGCCCGAGGAACGAGATATGCTCTGCTGCTTGCTCAGCGGCCCCGCAACCGGCGCATCGTGGCAAGGTGGAGATAAATTACCCGATTTCTTCGAGGCTAAGGGAGTAGTCGAAGGCTTATTTGGCAAACTGGGTGTAGAAGCCGGTTTTGAAGAGCACACAGACCACGGCTTACACCCGGCTAAACAGACGGCAGTAGTCGTTGACGGTAATACAGTCGGCGTTATCGGTGAGGTGCACCCTAAGGTGCGTGAAAACTTCGATATCGCCGGAGAGGTCTATCTGTTCGAGATAGATTTGGAGGCGCTGCTGCCGTACACCACCGCCGTCAGAATGTATAAGCCGATACCGCGCTTTCCGGCAATGGTCAGGGATATGGCGCTGGTAATCGATGCCGGGGTAACGCACCGGCAAATAACCGGTATTATGGAGAGCTACCCCCTGGTAACGCAGGTCGCCATCTTCGACGTCTATTCCGGCGAGCAGGTGCCGCAGGGAAAGAAGTCCTTCGCCTACCGTCTTACCTACCAGTCGCCCGACCACACCCTGACCGATAAAGAGGTAAACAGGGTGGAAAAGCAAATCCTTGGCAGGCTTACAAAAGAACTGGGGGCAACCCTGAGGAGCTAGAATTCTTTACAAACCCTCACCTGTAATCTACATCAGTGCTATAGCACTCATATCATCTTACTTTATCAAAGACTTTCGTTCATAACCTGTGTGCTAATTTTAGTATGTAGAACTAAAGTTATCAAAAGGGTATATTTCACTAGAACAACTATGACAAAAGAAATACTTTTAAGATTTGGACAAAGAGTTCGTGCCGAACGTACCCGGTTAGGCATATCCCAGGAAGAACTTGCATCCCGGGCTAATGTTCATCGCACCTATATAGGTATGATTGAAAGAGCAGAAAAAAATATAACTCTTGGAAATATAGAAAGGATATGCAAAGCACTA
>CAZOUZ010000173.1:0-2976 GCA_964583115.1 uncultured Dehalococcoidales bacterium | reverse complement strand
CCGCTTGCCTCCGCCCCGATGCAATCGGGGCTACGCGCAAGCAGGCCGCCCTTAATGAAATTTAAGAGGGGCGAAGCCCCTCTTAAACACCCCTTTTCATTTTTAGCGAAGAGGTTTTGCTCCTTTTGTAGTATAAAATAATTTCCCCCTCCGCTATCAAAGGGAGGGGAACCAGGGGTGAGAGTTACCTGACAGAAGTCTTATTATCTGCCGGGATTGCTTCGTCCCGATTTTATCGGGGGATACACCACTAAAAGCGGTACCGAAAAAATGTCCGTTATTAGCTACGGCTGCTTTAGGGTTAAATTATTCGGCTGGCGGAGATGAGCTTTCGACCGGAGCCGAAGGTTGAGCTTCGTTCAGCTTCTTCATCAGGCGGGACTTGCGCCGGGCGGCGTTATTTTGATGAATAATGCCTTTCTCCGCCGCTTTGTCCAGAGAGCCTATAGCGGTAACCACCGCTTCTTTGGCCGCCTCAAGTTCGCCGGAGAAGATGAGTTTTTCCGCCTTGGTTATGTTTGTCTTGCACAGGCTGCGGATGGACTTGTTACGCGTCTGCCTCTTCGCGGCGACGCGCATCTCTTTTTTGGCTGATTTGGTGATTGGCAATATTTTCCTCCCGTTTTTCCGGTAACTTTCCTCTATAATAATACAAATTCTGGCTCAGATAGTAAAGTCCTGTAAGAAAATTCCCTATCAGGTGTGGGCTGCGTCAGGTTTGGGGCTGGCTTTCACCCCTGCTCCCTCCCCTATTCTGGTAGCGCTTATCACTGCCCGTATCCCCTCGATTTTTGCCAGCAGCCGGCTTAGCTGGGCTAAATTGGCTGCCTCCAGGGAGAGGAATACCGATATGCTCTGGTCGTCATTGTTAGCCAGGCTTACCGCGGCAATGTTTATTTTTTCCTCGGCGACGAGGGTGGTGATATCGCGCATCAGCCCGACTCTATCCAGCGCCTGCACCTGAATCTGGACCGGGTAAAGCGAGCTTGTCTCTCCCCATTCCACCGGGACCAGCCTGTCCTTTTCTTCCTCGTTTACGATGTTCTGGCAGTCCTGGCGGTGGACGGTTACCCCGCGGCTGCGGGTGATATAACCGACTATTTTATCTCCGGGAACAGGGTGACAGCACTGGGCAAGTTGAGTGAGTAAATCTCCCACTCCTCTCACCGTAACCGCCGATGCCGGCTGCCTGTGAGGGATGGTTGCGGATATCTTCGGTTGTTTCTGCTGGCTGGCTAATTTCAGGGCTATCCCTTGAGTTGTAATATCGCCATAGCCGAGAGCGGCATAAAAGTCATCCAGGTTATCATATTTGAAGCGTTTTACCAGCTTTTCCCGTTCCATATCGGTTATGCCGAGCTGCCTGATTAATTTGTCCAGAAGCTCGTGACCGCGCTCGATGTTTTCCGTCCGTTCCTGTTTTTTGAACCACTGCCTTATCTTTCCTCTGGAGTGAGACGTTTTTACGTAACCCAGGGCGGGGTTCAACCAGTCCCGGCTCGGTCCTTTTTCCCCTTTCGTGGACATTATTTCGATGACATCGCCGTTCTTGAGTTGATAGTTAAGCGGTACCAGCCGTCCGTTAACCTTTGCCCCGGTACACTTGTGCCCCAGGTCGGTGTGGACCCGGTAGGCGAAATCGAGTGGAGTAGACCCGCTGGGTAAGTCCCTTATCTCTCCCTTGGGCGTATAAACGAAGACCTGGTCGTTGAAGATATCCGTCTTTACCGATTCGAGGAACTCTTCGGCTCCGCTCAGTTCCCGGTGCCATTCGACCAGCTGGCGCAGCCAGCCGACCCTTTCCTCGAACTGCGAGTCTCCCTTCTCCCCTTCCTTGTAGCGCCAGTGAGAGGCGACGCCGAATTCGGCAATGCGGTGCATCTGGTAGGTACGAATCTGTATTTCCAGAGGCGTTGTCCCCTGGCACATAACGGTAGTGTGCAGTGACTGATAGCCGTTTGATTTGGGGTTGGCGATGTAGTCGTTAAACTGGTCGGGCAGCGGGTGCCACATATTGTGAATCATACCCAGGGCGCTGTAGCATTCGTGCACACTGTTGACCAGCACCCGCAGAGCAAGGAGGTCGTGAATATCGTCGAAATCTTTACCCATTGCGGTATATCTCTCAATTTTCTGGTGTATGCTGAAGATGTGCTTGGGCCTGCCCGATATCTCGGCTTTCAGGCCTGCCCGGTCGAATTCCCGGCTAAGCGTTTGAATCATCTCGTCGATAAATATTTCCCGCTGGGCGCGCCGGCCGGCAATTAGCCTGGCAATCTGGTGGTACCTTCTCGGCTGCAGGTAGCGGAAGGACAGGTCCTCCAGTTGCCACTTGAGTTCCCATATTCCCAGGCGGTGGGCCAGGGGGGCGTATACCTCTATGGTCTCCTGGGCGATACTGCGCTGCTTCTTCGGCTCCAGAGCGTCAAGGGTCTGCATATTATGTAATCTGTCAGCCAGCTTTATAAAGACGACGCGCAGGTCTTCAGCCATTGCTACCAGCATTTTTCTGAGGTTCTCCGCCTGCCCCTCCCGACTTGTCGTGCGTCCTCTTCGTACCACCTCTTCCGGCGCCTGTAAGGAAAGTTTACCCAGCTTGGTGACACCATCGACAAGCTTGGCTACCTCCGGGCCGAACTTCGCCTCAATCTCCGAAAGGGGTATTCCGCAGTTCTCAAGGACATCGTGGAGAAAAGCGGCAACAAGAGAGCTGGTATCGAGTTGAAGGCCGGCAAGGGTTAAGGCGACCTGTAACGGGTGCTCCACGTACGGCTCGCCTGATTTACGCATCTGGCCCTGGTGCGCTTTAACAGCGTATTCATAGGCATCTTCCACCGTGGCTATTTTCTCAGGCGGAAGATATTCCCGGGCCTTTTCTATAAGCTGGTCAAAACTCATCTCCGTCCCTTGCCCGTAGCCGTGTCCGTGTTTACAGTATAGCGCAAGGTAATATTTGTGTAAAATCCGGTTAACCTC
>CAZOUZ010000172.1:0-3049 GCA_964583115.1 uncultured Dehalococcoidales bacterium | reverse complement strand
ATAGACCGCTGAACAGGCTGAAATCGATGTATGAGCTACGAGCTTACGTAGATAAGATGTACGAAGGAGGGCGCGAAGCCGAAGACGAGGGTAAACCCGTCGCCTGGTGTATGCTTTCCATTCCCACACCTATTCTTACCGCCATGGGTGTAGAAGCCGTCTTCCCGGAAAATTACGGCACCATATGCGCGTCTTCCGGGGGTGCCGCTCCTTTTCTGGAGCGCGCTGAAGCCGAGGGATTTCCCAGCCATATGTGCGGATACTGCCGCAACGGTCTGGGTTACGCTGCCGAGATGGCCGACCTGAACGGGCAGGTACCGCACGGGGCGCCCGGCGGAGGAATGTCCAGGCCGACATTACTGGTGGGTTCGGGCGCGGTCTGCGATGCAAGATACAAATTCTTTCAAGCCTTGGGACGCTACCTCGACGTTCCCGTCTATATAATCGAATCCCCTGCCGCAGGGCAAAGGGAGTCCCTGATGGAGGGTGCTTATGAACGCACTGTTCAGTTCCTTGTCAAAGAGTACAAGGAATTCGTCGACTTTCTGGAGAAGTTCCTCGGGAAGAAGATGGATTGGAATATAATCGGAGAGACTCAAACCGAGAAAGAACTGGATACAGTGTGGTGGGAAACCAGTGAACTGCGCAGAGTCAGACCCTGCCCGATGAATTCCCGGGACTTCTGGAGCTCGATGTCCGGCGCTCTCTACAAGGCGGGAGACGCCAAAGAAATGACTGTCCTGTATACCAAAATGTATGAAGAGGTCAAAGACAGGGTAGATAATAAAATAGCCGGGATTAACCGGGAAGAGAAATACAGACTGACATTCCAGGGGCTTCCACCCTGGCACAGCCTGAGTTTTTTCGATAAGCTGGCGGACAGGGGCTGGAATTTCGTGCATGAATACAGCTATCACCCTCATAAACCTGTAGATATAGATTTAAGCCATATCAGCGACCCGATGGAGCGTTACGTCAGGGCTAACCACCAGAGTCTGGAATCCGTCATCGACCGTGATTTCGAGCCCGAGGAGGCGGCGATAATCAAGGATGAGATAAGGAAGCAGGGATATTCAAGCCGGTTCGCCGCCAAGGATGTCCGGGATTTCAAGTGCGACGGGGCTTTCCTTCACCCGATGCTAACCTGTCGGGCATTTACCGCTCCGTTATACCTTTTCCAGAAACAGATAATGGATGTATACAAGGTCCCTTCACTCGTCCTCGAAGGGGATATCGTCGACCTTACCCTATTCGACCCTGTCGAAGGCTTGAAGAAAGCCGAGGCGTTCGAGGAAACAATGGACTATTACAAAGAGGTCAGGAAAAAAGAAGGCCTGGAGTGGTAGTACGGATTAAGAGAAAGAGACGGGGGTTTTTTTAATGGTAAATGCGGCAGGTACGGGGCTCATCAGAGTTAAAGAGATATATCGAAACAGGGAACAAAGGGTAAAAGAATTAAAGGCGGAAGGGAAGACCATAATCGGTTATCTCTGTATCTACCCTGTTCTGGAGATGTTAACGGCGCTCGACCTTGTCCCTTACAGGATGTTCGGAGATATGGATGAAACGATAACCAGTGCAGATGATTACCTGCCGACGATGGTTTGCCCTTTTCTTCGCAGCGTGCTGGACCTGGGAATTAAGGGTAAGTATGATTTTCTCGACGGTGTGGTAATGGCTCATATATGCGATGTCGGAGCCAGGCTCAGTCACATATGGGATGTAGCCGTAAAAACGCCCTATTCTCACTTCATAGATGTACCGCATACCGACCGCAAGATATCCCGGGAGCGGCTCAAGGAGTTGCTGCAGGACTTCCAGGAGACCCTGGAAATATTCACCGGCAAGAAACTTACTCCGGCCGGGCTTAAGGAATCCATTGAATTGCATAACCGCCAGCGGGCAATGGTGCGGGAACTGTACGACCTGAAAAAACCCGACCCGCCGCTAATCTCGGGAACAGAAACCCTTCAGGTAATGATAGCCATTAACAGCATACCCGTTGAGGAAGGAAACAATCTGCTGAAGGAAGTTATCAGCGAGGTCAAAGAGCGCGGGGACGATGTGCCGAAGAAATCGGCCAGGCTTCTTGTCTGGGGTCCCGTTATCGACGATATAGCGCTTATCGAGATGATTGAGAGCCTCGATGCTACTGTAGTAATGGACGATACCTGCGTGGGCAGCAGAAATTTCTTTGCCGATGTGCCGCTTACCGACGACCCTCTCGACGGGTTAGCCTATCGCTATCTCGAAGAGCTAAAGTGTCCCCGTACCTTCCGGGAATCGAATACCGACGGGGTCCATAGAGGCTATCAAGCAGACCTGGAAGCCAGATTCGGCTACCTGGGAGATTATGCAAAAGAATGGAATGTGAACGGGGCGATACTTCAGGTGCCAAGGTACTGCGATAGTCACGGCTATGAGGTGCCGCAGCTTAAAGACTATTTTGAGCAAATCAGCTTGCCGAATATTTATCTGGAGCATGATTACAGCAAGGCAGCCCTTGCGCCGTTAAAAACAAGAGTCCAGGGTCTGACTGAGATTATCGGTTAAAATACCGTCCTGATTAACAATAGAACAAGCGCAGGGAGGTGATTCGTATCTACTTCGCCGGAGTTGATATCGGTTCCACGATGACGAAAGTGGTCATCGCGGATGAAGGTGAAAAGGTTGTTTCCCGGGTTATCAGTCATACCGGGGCCGAGCACCGCCGCCTGGCCAACAGGGTGATGGAAGAAGCGCTGAAACAGGCCGGACTGTCTATCGACGATATTTCCTATGTTATCGCTACCGGCTACGGCAGGATAAACGTGCCTTTCGCCGATAAACAGGTAACGGAGCTTACCTGCCACGCCAGGGGCGTTTACCAGTTCCGCCAGGGTGTCAGGCTGGCTATAGATATCGGCGGGCAGGACTCGAAGGCCCTTAAGATAAAAGACGGTAAACTAATAGATTTCGTGATGAGCGATAAGTGCGCCGCCGGTACCGGGAGGTTCCTCGAGGTACTGGCGCCGACACTCGGACTGCGGGTGGAGGAGCTCGGAGAGAC
>CAZOUZ010000171.1:0-3083 GCA_964583115.1 uncultured Dehalococcoidales bacterium | reverse complement strand
TTGAACCTCCGACCTCAGCGTCCCAAACGCTGCGCGCTAACCGACTGCGCCACACCCCGCCAGAAGCCGCCCCGGTTCTATTATACCAGATGTCACCCTGAGCGTAGTGAAGGGTCTCAGGGTAGTGGGGATATACATTGCCTACCCTACCCCGAGATTCTTCGTCATCCCGATTCCATCGCCCCGATTACATCGGGGCTCATAATGACAGTGGTGCTTGAGATTGCTTCGTCACTCACATTCCTCGCAATGACAGAGGAAGCCTACTTCTTGCCCCGCTCCACCTTCTCCACAAGACCGGTGTATTCTTTGTCCACCCTGTCCTGGATATACTTTATATCCTTTTCGGAGAGGTGGCGGAACCTGCCCTGCGGTTTCAGGTATTCCTCCACAGGCTTGCGCTTCGCCACATTTACGTTCAGCTTGTATTTGCCGTCCTCGATTTCATAGAGGGGGAACACCCCGGTCTGCACCGCCAGGCGTCCAATCTCGATTGTCTGGTCCGTTGGGCACCGCCAGCCGGTGGGGCAGACGGAGAAGATGTGGACGTACGCCGGACCGTCAATCGCCGCGCCCTTTGCCACCTTCTCCATCAGGTCGAAGGGGTAGCTGGGGCAGGCAGTCGCCACGTAGGGGATATTATGAGCGGCGGCAATCGCCGGCATATTCTTTTTCCAGGTGACCTGCCCGATGCTCCTCTTACCCGCCGGCGCTGTAGTCGTCGAAGCGCCGTATGGGGTTGCCGAGGAGCGCTGGATTCCGGTATTCATATAGGCTTCATTGTCCCAGCAGATATAGAGGAAGTCGTGTCCCCTCTCCAGAGCGCCGGAAAGCGCCTGGAGGCCGATATCGCTGGTGCCGCCGTCGCCGGCGTTAGCCACCACATTTATTTTCTTATCGGGCTTTCTGCCCTTTTGCTTCATTATCTTCAGACCGGCTTCGATGCCGGAAGCCACGGCGGCGGTGTTCTCAAAAATTGTATGAATCCAGGGCACCCGCCAGGAAGTCCAGGGAAGCTGGGAGGAAATAATCTCCATACAGCCGGTGGCGCAAACAACGATTGAATCAGGTCCCAGCGCCTTAAACGCCAGTCTCATCGCCAGGGCTTCGCCGCAGCCGATACAGGCGCGGTGACCCGGGGCAAGATACTCTTCCGTGGTTACCTGTCTTTTGCCGAATTTAATATAATTCTCGCTCATCACTCTCTTACCCCGTATATCTCGAATTCCTGGTCGCTGCCCTTTTCCGCCATGGCAACGCCCTTCCGGACTATCTCTTCAAACCCGGCAACGGTAACGTCCCGTCCGCCGAGACCACCGATGATATTGACCACCTTCGGCTTCTGAGCTTCACCGTAAAGGGTAGACCTCACCTCTGAGCAGACCGGACCCGCCTGGCCGCCCAGTGAGAGCGCCCGGTCGAAAACGATAATGGTTTCGGCGTTTTTCACCGCCTGGCGGAGCTCTTTGGTCGGGAAGGGCCTCCACAGCCGCAGCCTGACCAGCCCGACGCTCTGACCGGCATCCCTCAGCTTATCAATAGCCGCCATCGCCGTCTCGCTGTAGCTGCCCATAGTCATCAGCAGCACCCCGGCGTCCTCGGTGCGGTAGCTCTCCACCGGCTGGTAGCGGCGTCCGAACATTTTGTAAAACTCTTCCCAGCACTCGACTACCACGTCTTTAGAGGCAGCCAGGTTCACCTCCTGCGCCTTTTTCGCCTCGGAGTAGATAACCGGCGGGGCAAAAGTCCCCATTGAGACCGGCTTATCCGGGTCAAGGGGCAGAGGATAATCGTTCTTGGGGAGAAACTTGTCCACCTTCTCCTTTTCCTCGATGAGGATAGGCTCAATCATATGCGAAAGGTGAAAACCGTCGAGGTGGACCATCACCGGCAGCAGCACCCTTCTATCTTCGCCGATACGGAAGGCGCAGAGGACGTTATCGAACACCTCCTGCCCGTTCTCGGTAAATATCTGAATCCAGCCGGTATCGCGGGCAGCCATCACGTCGGAGTGGTCGCCCCAGACGCTCAGCGGCGCCGAAAGTGCCCGGTTAGCCACCGTCATCACTACCGGCAACTGCATCGAAGAGGCGACAAACAGCACCTCGTGCATAAGCTCAAGTCCCTGTCCGGCGGTGGCGGTAAAAGTCCGCGCCCCGACCGCCGCTGCCCCCAGGCAGGCGCTCATCGCCGAATGCTCGGACTCGACGGGGATATAAGAGGCGTCCAAATCGCCGTTGGCTACCAGCTCGGCAAGGTGCTCGACGATATGGGTCTGTGGAGTAATCGGATAAGCAGCGACAACATCGACGTCCGCCAGCGTGGCTGCTTCCCCGATAGCCAGCGAAACTTCCATCCCTACCCTTTTCGCCATTATTCTTCCTCCTCCACCATCGTTATTACGTCCTTGGGGCACTCTTTTGCACAGATGCCGCATCCCTTGCAGTAAAACAGGTCCGGCTTATAATAACCGTCTTCCTGCGGCCGGATACAGCCCTCGGGGCAGTAAATGAAACAGAGCCCGCATTTATTGCATTTTGAATTATCATAGACCGGTCTCTGCGACCGCCAGCCGCCGGTGGCGTACTGCTCGGCGCTACCCGGTTCAACTACAATCGAACCAATTTCCAGGTCTTTCCAGGTTACATCGGTCTCTTTCTTAGCTGCCACTCGTTTTACTCCTTTACCCTTGTTTCCTCGAACGCCCTCTTCATAGCGTTGACATTTCTTTCCGCCAGCCGCCCGAAGCGGGTTTCCAGCGGCTCACTCAACGATTCTATCTTCACCACTCCCATCGCCTTAAGCAGGGCTCCGAGCATGGTGGTATTAACAATGTTAACTCCCAGCACTTCCCGGGCTATACTGGTAGCATCGACTACGGCTATCCGCCATTCGTTACCGAACTCGGCAGCCATATCTTCAAGCGACTTCTTTGTATTAACGATGATAACGCCGCCCTCCTTGAGCCCGGCGGTTACATTGACGATAGATATCAGACCGGGGTCGAGAACGATAACAACATCAGGCTCGGTAATCTCAGCCCTGACCCTGATTGGGTCTTTATCGCTTATCCTATCGAAGGC
>CAZOUZ010000170.1:0-3085 GCA_964583115.1 uncultured Dehalococcoidales bacterium | reverse complement strand
GGGGAGATTTTGTAAGAGAGGGGTTTACCCCTTTTTTATACACCTTGTGGGTGGTGGGTGGGTATAGATAAGAATGGGGTGGGGCAGAAAGGACGTGCCGCTCACAATAAGAACTCATCTCCATTCCATAAGATATCGGCAAGGTCAAAGACCGGACCTTGTTGGCAGACCTTTTGAAGTCCGCTTTTCGTTTTTATGGTGCAGCCGTAGCAGATACCGCGCCCGCAGCCCATCATTATCTCAAGGGAGACCTGGACGGGTATGTTTTTAAGCTCCGGTATCAGGGATATCGTTTTATACATCGGCAGCGGCCCGCAGGCGAATATTCGGTCTGCATGTGCTATATAATCCGGCAGCAGTCCGGTTATCATACCCTTTTTACCCGATGTGCCGTCCTCGGTGGTAACAATAAGCTCGACTTCACCGGGCAGCAGGTGCCCGGGATAAAGCTGGCTGGCTGTTGAGGCACCCAGGAGCAATTTCACCGCAGATTCCTGTTTTAGTGCCTCCTGAGCCAGGAATCGAAGGGGCGCAACGCCGATGCCCCCGGCTACCAGTAACAGGTTTTTTGAATCGGGGGAGAGCAAAAAACCGTTGCCGAGAGGTCCGAATATGTCCAGGCTATCTTCCTGTGTTCGTTGAGAAATCCATTCGGTGCCTTTGCCGGTAACCCTGACCAGCAGGGCGATTTTGCCGCCATCGCTCCGGTGGATGCTGAACGGGCGCGGCAAAATGGTATCATCTCCGCAGCTCGCCATAACAAACTGTCCGGGCTTGGCTTCGGAAGCTATGGAGGGAGCTTCCAGCCATACCAGGTAAACACCGGGCATAACTTCACTGTTACTAATTACCGGAGCCGTAATCTGGTTCATTGTTTCCCCTTCTTGCGGTAATCGGGTAAAGGTTGAGCGCTGTAAGTTTGTTTTTCGTTGACCAGCGCCTCTACCGCCGCCCTGGCGGTATCGAGTGAGGTGAAACAGGGAATGCGTTTCTCGGTGGCAGCCCGCCGGATGTGAAAGCCGTCCCGCAGGGCGACCCGCCCACCGGTAATCGTATTGAGGACTCCGTTGACCGTTCCCTTGTTGATAATATCTATTACGTTAGGATGCCCTTCGCTCAGTTTTTTACTTATAATTTTTACCGGCATTCCGGCTGCCTCAATCATAGCGGCGGTGCCTTCGGTGGCGTAAAGCCTGTAGCCTATAGCGTCCAGTTTTCTGATTACAGGCAGGGCTTCGGGCTTGTCCCGGTCGGCAATGCTGAGCAGTATCGCTCCCTGCGGCTGCAGCATCAGTCCGGCAGCCTGGAGCGCCTTTGCCAGGGCAGCTTCGAAAGTATAGTCGATGCCCATCACCTCGCCGGTGGACTTCATTTCAGGGCCGAGATAGGTATCAACGCCGAAGAGCTTTTGCATTGAGAACACCGGGGCTTTTATACCTATCAGCCTCTGTTTCTTCCAGAGCCCGCTTTTGTACCCCTGTTTTTTCAGGCTGACGCCCAGCATAACCTTTGTTGCCACCTTGACCATCGGCACTCCGGTAACCTTGGAGATAAAGGGGATGGTGCGGCTTGCCCTGGGGTTTACCTCCAGCACGTAGATTGACGACTCCTGAGCGGCTTTGTCAGCCAGAATAACGAACTGGATATTCATCAAGCCCCTGACATCGAGCCCCAGCCCGATTTTGATTGTATAGTCAATCAGGGTCTCCGCTTCTTTTTCAGTCAGGTTTACGCCGGGGTAGACCGCCATCGAATCGCCGCTGTGCACTCCCGCCCGCTCGATATGCTCCATTATTCCGGGGACCAGGACCGTTTCTCCGTCGCAGATGGCGTCAACCTCGACTTCCTTTCCCTCGATATATTTGTCAATGAGGACGGGGTGTTTGGTATCGAGCTCCATCGCCAGGCTCATATAGCGGGTAAGCTCGCTGGCATCGTGGACGATTTCCATCGCCCTGCCGCCGAGGACATAGCTGGGGCGCACCAGCACCGGATAGCCGATGAGCCTGGCGGTATCGAGGGCGTCATCAATATTCGTCACCCCCGCACCCGGCGGCTGGGGAATACCAAGCTCGCTGAGGAACCTTTCGAAGCGCTGTCTGTCTTCGGCAAGGTCGATAACGTCGGCGCTGGAGCCGATAATCGGCATGCCGCTGCGGAACAGCGGGTCGGCCAGGTTAACGGCTGTCTGACCACCGAACTGGCATATAGATGAAGGAGCGTTGCCGTTTGTTTCTCCTGTTGAGGTTACACCGGCTTCATTTTCAAGGATATCGCGCAGGCTTTCCTCGTCCAGTGCTTCGAAATACAGCCGGCTGCTGGTATCGAAATCGGTGGATACCGTTTCCGGGTTAGAGTTGACCATAATGCTCTTGTAACCGGCTTCCCGGAGTGCCCAGGCAGAGTGAACGCTGCAATAGTCGAACTCGATACCCTGTCCGATGCGGATGGGACCGCTGCCGATTACCACCGCCTTGTTTTCTTTTATCGGTTCGGCTTCGTTTTCCTGCTCGTAGGTGCTGTAGAAGTAGGGCGTGGCGGCATCGAACTCGGCGGCGCAGGTATCGACCATCTTGTATACGGGGCGGATATTCCACTGGTGCCGGAGCTCTCTTACCTGCTCAGTTAATCTATCGGCAAGGGTGCCAATCTGCTCATCGGAGAAGCCAAGCCTCTTTGACTGCTTCAGCAGTTCGGGTGTCAGCGTTTCGGAAAGGAGCCGTTTTTCCATATCGATTATATTTTGCAGCTTGTCCAGAAACCAGAGGTCGATTTTTGTGTGACCGGACAGCGCTTCGGCGGTTATACCTCTCCGGAGAGCCGCCATCAGCGCCCACATTCGCAGGTCGTTGGCGTGGAGGGGGTACGAGTTTATGTCCGTTCCCATCTCCCACCGACGGTCTTCCCAGAGCAGCGACTTGTTGCCGAACTCAAGGGAGCGTACCGCTTTCTGCAAGGCAGCCTCAAAGGAGCGGTCGATTGCCATTACCTCGCCGGTGGCTTTCATCTGGGTGCCGAGGACCCTGTCCCCGGAGGCGAATTTATCGAAGGGCCAGCGAGGAATCTTTACCACCACATAGTCGAG
>CAZOUZ010000169.1:0-3094 GCA_964583115.1 uncultured Dehalococcoidales bacterium | reverse complement strand
TGCGCGTAGCCCCGATTGCATCGGGGCGGAGGCAAGCGGGTGGGAATAGATAAAAGAAAGAAGGTGACGGGGGCAAGTAAGCGAGGTCTCTCGATTCTGGCGCTTGATTTGTAACCGATAAAATGATAGGCTGCAAGAGTGCCATGCACTTGCAGCAGGCACTAATTTTTTAGCCGCAAGGAGAAAAATTGACCGAGATTCTGAACGTAGTTTTGCCGACTTTCATAATTATTTTCATAGGCTATCTGTTCGGTAAAATTAAGAAGGTAGATGTGTCGGCAATAGTGGACGTGGTTATCTACGTCGGACTACCTGCCCTGGCTTTGACCTCTATGCTCGATAAGAAAATTGTCCTGGTTGATGCCGCCAAGGTATGGGCGTCGGCGGTAATGATTATATTCGGCTGTGGAATAATAGCCTGGATTGTCTTCAAAATAATCAGGCAAAAACACTCCGGTCTGTATATTCCTATAGCGGTAATGAATTCAGTGAATATTCCCTTCCCGATAATATTTCTCGTCTATGGCTCTGAAGGCCTGTTTGCCGCCACCCTGTTTTATATTCCTAACGTTTTGCTTGTCTATTCTCTGGGGGTATATGTGGCTTCCGGGAGGGACTGGAGAAGCAGTCTTAAGGAAGTATTGAAAATCCCCCCGATTTATGCCGCCCTGCTCGGTCTGGCGCTTAACCTCCTGGATGTTACCGTGCCCGAAATTATAATCAAGCCGCTGAATTTTATCGGGCTGATGGTGATTCCGCTGGTCCTGCTGGTGCTGGGGACCAATCTGGCAAAGGTAAAAATAACTTCTTTACCCACCACGCTGCTGGCTTCTTTCTTGAGAGTAGGGGTGGGACTGGGACTTGGCTTTCTTGCCGTCACTCTTTTTGATTTGACCGGCGTGCTGAGAGCGGTGGTGATTCTGGACTCGGCAATGCCGGCGGCGGTTAACGCCTCTCTCCTGGCGACGAAATACAGAAATGAAGCCGACCTGGTATCAAGCGTTGTTTTCGTTACCACGGTGGCGAGCCTGTTGGTAATCCCCTTCTTGTTGAGTGTGCTTGCCTGATTCCGGCTGCTTGCTCAGGCTCGCAGCCCCAGCAGCATCCTCAGCCTTAGCTTGAGCATATCCCAGGCACCCACTTTCTGGGACATTATTTTCATAAGGGTTGCGTCTTTGTCTCTAAAGGGTACCAGTTGTTCTTCTTTTTTTACCAGCCGGCTTGCCCCTGATTCGCAGGTTGTGACACAGTTCCCGCAGCCGATGCACCGGTCGAGGTCGACGGTAGCTATCCCATCTACCATTACCCGGGCTTCCATCTGGCACCGCCCGATACAGGTCTCGCAGCCCGTACATAATTCGGGGTCTACTTCTACATAGTAGTTGGTTGCATAGAGGTCTGCCGGACGGGGAGCTTTTTTCGCTGCGCTCAGGGGCCCGCAGCAGTCTCCGCAGCAGCAGCAGATATTTTCGGGCTGCTTCGAGTTCTCCGGCTGGAGGATAAATCCCGCTTCCTGGGCTTTATCCAGTATTTCAAAGGCTTCCTCTTTGGTGATATAGCGGGCAATTCCCATTTCTACATACTGCCGGGTGTGGTCGGGGCCAACCTGTAAACAGGTCTCGCGGATATCGGAATACTTGCAGCTCTGCCCCCGCAGGTCCTTCATTTGCCGGCAGACGCAATTGGCTACCGAAAGAGGGCCGGGGGCTTGTTCGACAAGGTTTCTTACGTCGTCATAGGTGCTGACCAGGTATTTATCGGGAAGGGGAACGCTCTTTTCTACCGGGATGGTGCGTAATTGGGGAATCCTGACGGTGCCGGTACTTTCCGCCCTGGCGAAGCTTTCTTCGTGATACTTGTCCAGGTCGTCGACTAAATCTTCCGTCAGCCGGTTTACCTGAAAATCTATCATTCCGCCGGCTGAGACCCCCACGTTTTTATAGCGTCTTTCCTTGTAGCCTTCGCTGTATACCAGGAGGGTACCCTTGTAGACCATTTGGTCCAGCTTTTTTTGCAGTTCCTCGATGGACATCTCCATACCGCTTTTCCTGACATGTTTATAAATGGTCTCTAGCGGCTCCAGTTTTACGGTGGAGAGCAGCGTGGCAATTTTTGCTTCCTCCGGGGTGAGCAGGTGTTGTAATAAACGAATATCCGCCCCCGATTCCGTTGCCGCGAACCCGGCAGGCGATTTATCCAGGTGTTCCTGCAAATCACGGTAGACCTTGTTCTCAGTGTCCATATTACTCTCCTTGCCAGGGTATTTATAGAACTCCATCCCCCCGTTTATATCTATTCCCGCCCGCTTGCCTCCGCCCCGATGCAATCGGGGCTACGTGCAAGCAGGCCGCCCTTAAGGAAAACGTAGAGGGGCGAAGCCCCTCTAAAACACCCCCTATTGTATTTCCGAGTCGTAGTAACGGGCATTGTAGTGGTTAAGACCAGTGCCGTTGCCTACTGACTGGAAAACTTGATTGAGTCTGTTAGTCTGTATCTTAGAACTTTGGTTGAAGCCCGGCCTGCTTGCATATTTCATTAGCCGTTATCCGGTCTAGTGTTCTGTGTCTTTTTACGGGTATGGTTTTAATACCGTTGGTGTATATAGTATGCCTTCGCCCGTTCCGCAAAAGATAGAAACCACTTGATTCTAAATACTTTATCAGGTCGCGGCGCTTTGCCGACAATTCATGCCTCTACCGGGACCTGCTCGATAAGGTCTCCGCCTGGAGGAATCTCCCGGTTCTGCTGTTTATACGCGTCTATCATCTCCCGGAGGACATCCCTCAGCAGTTCGCGGCATTCCTCGATAGTCGCACCTTCGGTAATTACTTCGGGCCATTCAACAAGCTGTCCCATATACCCGGAGTCAATCTTTGTGTATTTTGCCGTATAACTTTTTACCATGTTATTCACCTTTAAAAGAGATTATAACACTTTATCGCCGGTAACGCAGTAACGGGCATTGTAGTAATATAAACCCATTCCGTCAAGTCTTTGCCCGGTGAATTTTTTGTCCGTGGGGGCTTTACCGCCCGGCCTCGCAGAGCCGTAAGGGTAGTATTTGATGGCGCCAAGGGGGGTGCCGTTGTCCGAG
>CAZOUZ010000168.1:0-3105 GCA_964583115.1 uncultured Dehalococcoidales bacterium | reverse complement strand
TTCTCCTTCAGGAAACAGAAAACACTCAGGGCTGCGGTAGCCATAGCCGTCCAGAGGATAAAGGGGAACCTCGGGTTCATCATGCCCAGGCTGTTACCGGCAGGCGGCGAAATGAACTCGCCCAGCCGGGAAATGGTCTGAGTCAGCCCGATAGCCGTTCCGGCGTATGTTGTGCCTACCTCTTCCGTCTCTATTACCGTGGTGGTAAGTACCGCCATAAACCCGTCACGGACGATGCCGGCGATTAATACCGAGACCCATACCAGCGGACCGCCGGATATTGCCAGCATACCCACGCCTATTGCGGTAGTCAGTGTGGTTACAAAAAGGACTTTGTATCTTGAGTTGCTCCTGTTGGATAGTACGACGATAGGAATTGTGCCAATCATGCTCGCCCCGTGAAAAAGTGTCACGGCACCGTCGGCGCTGACCGTCGACCAGCCGATGTCCTGCAGATAGACCGGCAGGTAGCCGAGCATTCCCTGGACACAGGCTATCTGTCCCGCTAAAAGCAGCGCCAGAAGCCAGACGCGCTTGATGCGTAAAACATGTGATATCGACTGGCGGAACGGTATTGTGTCTGCCTGTCCGGCCGGTTGTTTTTCAATCCGGGCGGGCGCGCTCCTGGAGAACGACCAGAGGATACTGGCCACAATCCCGAAAGCGCCGTAAAAGAACAGGACGTTCCTCCAGCCGCCGAGTAAAGGCGAGAGTACCGTGGCGCTAATCATCGACCCCACCATAAATCCAATAGCCATAGCCATTGAGAGAACGCCGTTAGCCAGCGCCAGCTGCCGCTCCGGGAACCAGGTGCTGACGGACTTTATCATACCCGGCGCCGTGGCTACCATCAGGAGGCCGTAAAGGAACATTGTTACCGTCAGGGCGGTAAAGCTGTCCGAGAACCCCCGCAGAATGCCTGTAATTGCTGTCACGAGGCAGCCGACAATGAGGACTCGTTTGGCTCCGAAGCGGTCACTCAGCATCCCGCCGAATAACACAACGAAGGTACCGGCCAGGGGGACTATTCCCCAGACCAGACCTAGCTGGACAAGGTTCAGATTGAGGTCTTCCGATATTTCCTTGAACAGGACCGGCATGCACATCGTCGGCATTGCCAGGACAAATGCGGAAGTCAGCGATGCAAGGGCGAGTATATACCACCTGTATTTTTCTCCGTTACTTTTACCGGTGACAGCGCTCATTATAAAGATTTCCCTTCAGTGGCAAAAAATAAGGGGCCGGATGATATGCCGATGCCCCTCCTTTCCCGAAAACTATATTTCTGTCGAATTACTATCTGCCCGGTTTTAGGAGAAAGCCGGAAGCCAGGTAGAAGAAACAGTCCGTGCCGCCCGTTTAGGACTCACCTTTTTCGTCCTGGTCAGCTTTTTCTTCGCTATCGTCGACTTTTTCTTCGCTGTCGTCGGTTTTTTCTTCGCTGTCGCCGACTTTTTCTTCGCTGTCGCCGGCTTTTTCTTCGCTGTCGCCGGCTTTTTCTTCGCTATCATCGGTCTTTTCGTCGGCTGGCGGGCGCTCGCGGAGCCAGCGGTGAATCTCGTCCAGCGCCGGTGGCGCCACGCTGAATACCTCTATGTCGGCAGGAAACTGCACCCGGTGGCCCTCCCGGATAAAAAGCAGCGCCGTCTCATTCTCCTTGAGGGTTTCATCTATCTTACCGGCGATATATTCATACCTCTTTTTCGAAGCTTCGGTGAAGAAATCGGAGACCATCCTGGCAACTTTCTGGCTGATGAATCCCATCAGGAGGTGCCTCTCCCAGTCAATGCTCTCGTCGGTAAGCTCCATGTCCTCAGCCGCCTCGACCTGAGCGCCTTTCTGGCACTTATCTCTGGCAATCTGACAGCTTAAGGGACTCACCTTCTCGAGAATTTTCAAGCCTTCCTCACCGGCTGCGATAATTGATTCATGGTATATCCGGTTGACCTCTCCGATTTTTGACTCCAGGTTGGCTATATGCTCTCTCACCTGCTGCCAGTAGAGTTCGAACTTCTCGACATACTCATCGGGGGCGTTCTCCCATGAGTATAGGAGAGGGACGAGGTACAGCTTCCTCTTGTCCTTAAACTGCTCTGTTTCCGGTTTTTCTATCCTGCCTAATTCTTCTGCCATTTCTACACCTGCCTCGCTCTCGTACTTGTCCTCAGGCTCGTATAAAGGCATTGAATAGTAGCAATCGGGCAAAACCCGGTAAAGCTTTAAACTTTTTTAAAGACCTTCTTTATGCCGGGGTGGAGATTGCTGCCTATTTTATCGACAGCTTCATATCTAATCCTGTTAAGCTCCTTTTGTTTCTCTGCAAATTCGGCTTCCGAATAGACCTTCTCGGGATGCAGGTAAATATCATCGACAACCCTTATTGCCTTCGGCACCTTGAAGCCGGTTGGAGAATCTATCCAGTCTTCGAGCCCTTCCCTGAGGAGTGAGTCCAGTATTCCGATGGTATGTTCAAGCCTTATGTCCCGGAAATGCTCTCCTTCGCCGATACCTCCGGTATTGAGGAGATAGAAATTCAGGTGTTTCAGCCCCTTTACTATTTCATAGAACCGGTTGGCGTGCCTGGCTAAATCACCGGCGATAAAGGGGTCATAGAAAAACTCTGTCCTTATGCTGCCGGCTTTCGTCGGGTCGCCGGCTGAGGATTCCATCGCTTGCCCCAGCACCATCAGGGCTACTGCCTGCTCCCTGGTCAGTTTTGATATTGCCGGAATTAGCGGGCCTCTGGTGATAATGATAATGTTATCAATCCTGTCCACGTCGATAAAGGAGCTGGCGTGCATAAAGTCCCTTCTCAGTATCACCGCCCTGCCGTTTGACGTTCTCCGGAAGTTGTAGAAATCGAAGTCTCCGTCTTCGGTCAGGAAAACGTTCTCGCAGACGGTCTCGGGTCTCAGCAGCCCGTAGTATATCTCGCTTTGTTCCCCGGGGTTCACCCCCTCCGTTTTTACGAATATTCCCCCGGCCTCGAAACCGCGGAAAGAGCCGTCGGGCATCAGGGTCCCGCCGTCATCCTGCACCAGCCACGACTTTTCATTACCTTTCCTGGCGAGAATCCGGCTGGTGGTGGTTGTCTTGCCGTTGGCG
>CAZOUZ010000167.1:0-3136 GCA_964583115.1 uncultured Dehalococcoidales bacterium | reverse complement strand
GCCACGACTGAACTGAACCTCTAAGCTCACTCACTTGGCAAAGAGAGTGGAATCTGCTAAACTTGTCAATTAAATTCGCGGATAAAATCTGATATAGAAGGGCGACTTTCATGACTGCAAGACAGTTGATAGACAGAGTTAAAAGTGAGGGCAGGAAGGTACTTACAGAAACGGAGGCCAAGGAGTTGCTCAAGCAAGCGGGAGTAGATGTCGTCGAGACAAAGCTGGCTGCTTCGAAGGAAGAAGCCGTCTCGCTAAGCAAGCAGCTCGGATTTCCGGTAGTGCTTAAGATAGCTTCGCCGGATGTTATTCATAAAAGCGATTCCGGCGGTGTTAAACTGGACCTGAAGATAGCCAGGCAGGTGGAGAAAGCCTACGATGATATCCTGAAGAGTATCAAAAAGCAGTTTCCCGCGGCGAATATCCAGGGCGTGTCGGTGCAGAAGATGGCGCGTCCCGGGGTGGAAGTGATTGTCGGCGTCTCCAAGGATGCCCAGTTCGGTCCGGTAGTTATGTTCGGCCTCGGCGGCATTCTTGTCGAAATTCTGAAAGATGTCTCCTTCCGGATTGTCCCCCTGACAAAGAGAGACGCCAGGGAAATGATACGGGAGATAAAGGGCTATCCGGTGCTGGAAGGCTACAGGGGACAGGAAGCGGTAGATGTGGACAACCTGGAGGAATTGATACTCAAGGTCTCCGGTTTCGTCGAGCAGCACCCTGAGGTTGAAGAGCTCGACATCAACCCCGTTTTTGCCTACAGTAACGGCGCTGTAGCTGTTGATGCCAGGATAATACTTGGTGAGGGTGATTAAGCTATGGACCTGAGAATGATGCTGGAGGAAGTGGCGGCTCGATATGGGGAAAAAGCAGCAATCATTTCGGGTGACAGCAAGCTATCTTACTCTGACCTCGATAAAGCGTCGAACAGGGTAGCCAATACCCTGGCCGGACTGGGAGTAAACAAAGGCGACCGCATAGCGGTGATGTTGCCCAACAGCCCGGAACTGGCGGTTATTTTCCTCGGTACGGTCAAGCTGGGCGCAATAGCTGTTCTCCTGGATGCAAAATACAAGGTTGAAGAGCTTGCCTCCTTTTTCGATGATTCCCTGCCGAAGGTCCTGGCGGCGGAAAGCGCTACCCTGGAATCGCTAGCTCCGTCTCTACCGAGATTTAAGTCCATTGAAAATATCATTGAAGTAGGGACCGGGCATAAAGGGCGGTACCTGAGCTATGATGAGATTGTGACGTCGGGTCCGGCGGAGCCGCCTGGAGTGGAATTAAATCCCGGGGATGTGGCCCAGATAGGCTATACCTCGGGTCCTTCTTCTTCCCCGAAAGGGGTAATGCTGTCCCACCGCAGCCTGCTTGAGGAGGCGGTAATGTCCGGTGACGGCTATCAGCAGACCGATAAGGACATAATGATGCTCTATGCCTTACCGATGTTTCATGTCTACGGTATGGTGGCGTCATTTCTGGCTTCCATTTACAGGGGCAGCACGGTGGTGATAGTACCGGGAACGGGACTGTCTATCGGCAGCTTTATGGCAGCAATCGAAAGGGAGAGGGGCACGATGTTTCTGGGAGTGCCCTTTATTTTCTCCCTGGCGGTGGATATGGCGGAGAAGGAAGGAATCAAAAACGACCTGAGTTCACTCCGCCTGTGTGCCAGCGCCGGCGCTCCTCTGTCGGTTGACGTTAAAAAGCGGTTTAAGAAGCTCTACGGCTTCGATATTATGGACTGCTGGGGGCTGACCGAAGCGGTCTGCCATCTTACCTGCCCGTCCCTTAACGGCAGAGGGAAGATTGCTTCGGTGGGGAAAGCCCTGTCCGGGTGGGAACTGAAGATAGTGGACGATTACGGCAAAGAGCTGCCGGTAAATCAATCGGGCGAGATAATTGTCAGCGGCCCGATAATGAAGGGGTATTACAATAATCCGCAGGCTACCGGGGAAGTAATAAAGGATGGCTGGCTCTATACCGGTGATATCGGCAGGTTTGATGAGGAAGGGGACCTGTATATAACCGGCAGAAAGAAAGATACCATAATCGTCAAGGGCCAGAATATTAACCCCGGTGATATCGAGAGCATTTTATGCCAGCACCCCGCGGTGGCTGAAGCGGCGGTGATAGGCATCCCCGATAAGCTGAGGGGAGAGGTGGTCGGAGCCATCGTCAGCCTGAAAGAAGGGGCGGAGGTTACGGAGCAGAGACTCAGGCAGTTCTGTCTTGAGAGGATGATTAATTATAAAGCTCCCAAGCAGATTATTTTTATGGACTCTTTGCCCAGGACCGCTGACGGCCGGGTTGACAAGGGCGGCATACGCGCCCGTTTATCGATACCGCCGGTATTTCAGGAAACCTAAGCCCTCAATACTATAGCATTCTGCGGGTCAGCCCAAATTTATTAAAAAGATGATACCACCCCAGTGTACTAACAAGCCTTATATCCTTATCAGTGGAGAAGAAGCCACATACATAAAGTGTTAGTGTGCTCCGTGCCATAGCTCGGCCTTACCATTCGTTTTAATTGACACCGTATTGCCATCCTTCTAAAATAGCGATACTAAAGATACCGGAGTACGTTAGTAATTGAGGTTATTAGGAGACATTATGAAAATACTGATTGTAATAATTATTGCCGTACCTGTAGCCATTCTTATTTTTTTTATCATGAAGTCAATACAGGGTGTTCGCTATTGGAATAGGTGTGAAAAAGAGTATGATTCTATGATGGCCAGAGACTATTCTAATGAAGAAGCCTTGTTAGAAATATCTAAGAAGCGTTATCCAGAGTTGTCTGAAAATACTCATATTGAATTTATCGATAAATTCAATGAACTAGGTCTGCTCGTCAATTTTTTTACTGGCGCACTTCCTGATGGAAAGCAGAATGATAAGATTGCTCTAGAACTATTGCGAGATACAACGATTCAGTATCAAGGTCCAGGTAGGTATAAAGTCAGAACTAAGCGGACTAAAGAGCAAGGCTGAAATGAGAGAATCATCTACTATTAAAGTGCTATATAAGTCGCAGATGGGCGGGGGTTTCACAACAAGAAAAACAGATGGCTAAAGGATGGAAACAGGCAGACGCTGCTATGAGAGAGATAAAGAAGGGCAGGATACCACACTGAGT
>CAZOUZ010000166.1:0-3212 GCA_964583115.1 uncultured Dehalococcoidales bacterium | reverse complement strand
GAGAATCCCTGTTCCTGTGGGGAGCTGTTTCATTCTCCTTTCACATTAATGGGACACTTGATAAATCCACTTGTTTGCTGTATAAGTATTGAGTATAATAGGCGCTAACCGGGAAGGAGATTATTAAAGATGCCGTCATTTGCTTTTTTTAATAATGAGTTTGTCCCCTTATCTGAAGCCAGGATTGGAGTTATGACCAACTTCATTCACTACGGCACCGGGGTCTTTGAAGGTATAAGGGGCAACTGGAATAGCGAAAAGAAACAGAGCAACATATTTTGCCTGAAAGAGCACTATGAACGGCTGCATCAGGGCTGTCAGGTATTGAGGATTGACCTCCCCTACAGCGTTGATAAACTGTGCAAGATAACGGTGGAGCTTGTTGAGAAGTGCGGCTTCCAGGAGGATATTTATATCCGTCCGGTGGCTTACAAGAGCTCCGAGGCCCTGGGCGTCCGTCTCCATGACCTGGAGTGCGACTTTCTCGTCTTTGCCTTTCCCTGGGGCCCCTATTTGCCGGAGACGGTGAGGTGCTGCGTTTCTTCATGGCGTTTCCCGAATGAAGTGCCGCGGGCGAAGCTTACCGGACTCTATATAACCAATGCTCTGGCGAAAACGGAAGCTATCGAGCACGGTTATGACGAGGCGATTATGCTTAACTCGGACGGTTATGTTGCCGAGGGGAGCGGGGAGAACCTTTTCCTGGTAAAAGGTGATACGCTGGTAACTCCGGCAAGCTATGACGGTCCCCTGGTGGGGATTACCCGTAACAAAGTAATCGGACTGGCGGAAGCTGAACTGGGCATTAAGACCACGGAAAGGCACATTGACCGCATCGAGCTTTACAGCGCCGAGGAATGTTTCCTTACCGGCACGGCTGCCAATATAACTCCGGTAGCCGAGATTGACCGGCGTAAGATAGGTAATGGCGGAATCGGTACGGTGACGGAGAAGTTACAGAAGATATACTTCGATGTGATAAAGGGCAACAACCCGAAATATCTCGACTGGTGCACACCGGTCCCCATTAAGAGCCCGGTGGCTTAAACATGGACGATGCTTAATGGTGTTATAGCCGTAGTTATTGCCTATCTGCTAGGCTCTATTCCCTCAGCCTATATCGCTACCCGCCTGGCAACGGGGAAGGATATCCGTAAGCTGGGTGGAGGTAGTGTCGGCACCCTGAATGTCTACAATGAAGTCGGCAAAGGTGCCGCCATTGCGGTTGGGATTTTTGATATGGGTAAGGCGGCGGCAGCGGTGGCTATAGCTTACTGGGTGCTTGGTGCGCCCCTGCTCTTTGTGCTGGCGGCGGGACTGGCGGTGGTGGCCGGTCATATATGGTCTGTTTTCCTTAAATTCACCGGCGGAAACGGTCTGGCGACAACTATCGGCGTTCTGGCGGTCCTGATGACAAAGGAACTGCTGATTGCCCTGGCGATAACTTTTCTAATCATCGTTATTACCCGCAACCCGGTCCTTTCGGCGAACATAAGCCTCCTTATTTCCGTGCCGATATCTGCCTGGCTTATGGGAAGACCCTGGTTGTTCGTTATCTTTCCCCTTGCTCTGGCGCTGATGCTTGTACTCCATTTTCTGCCCACGGCTAAAGCGGCTCTGGTGAAGGCAGGGAGTAAAGAAAACCTTGGTGCTGAACTTATGCGGCGTAACGAAGTCAAGAAGTAAGCGGGAAATGACGGCTATTCTCTGGCCGGGCTTCCGCCGAGTGATTTCAAGAGGCAGATTATCTGGCAGCTTTCCTCAAGGGTAGTGGTATAGCTGCAGGCTTCTTCAAGTAATTGCCCGATGGCGAAGCTGCCGTGACCGTGGACCATAACAATCATGTGCTCCATCAGTGCCCGGGCAATTATGTCTTCCAGCCCGCCCGGTCTTACCTCCGTATTCCAGCCGAGGACCGGTACCTTGCCTATCATCTCCAGACCCTCGATGCAATTGGGCACAATCTCGGTCTCGGCTAGCGACAGGGCGACAGCGTGGGGCGGATGGGTATGAATGACGGCCGATGCCGGGGTTAGCTGGTAGATTGCCCGGTGCACGGCAAGTTCAGTGGAGGCAAGCGGCGTAAAACGGTCATTCTTATTTATTCCCGTCTCAATAAGGTCGTTTTCTTCGAGACAACTGAGGCGGCAGCCGCGCCGGGTGATGATTAAGCGGTCTCTCAATCTGATGCTGAGGTTTCCGTTATGGGAAGAGACAAGTCCCCTGGTAAACAGTTCGTGGCCCACAGTCTGAAACTGAGATAAGATCATTGTTCTCTCTTCAGTTGTTAATCCCGGTAGGGGGTTAATCTAGACTGTAGCTAATCTATACCAGTCGCAGATAAAAATCAAGTCAGGCTCTAGGCTAGCTGCCTGATGACAGCAATTACCCTGCCCTGAACTTCGACATTTTCCGGTTCGGCATATATCGGTTTCATACGACTGTTTGCCGGCTGGAGCCGGATACGGCTGTCCTCCCGGTAAACTTTTTTCAGTGTTACCTCTTTTTCGGACTTGAGCCATACGGCTGCCATCTCCCCGTTCTCCACCACGTTCACGTGCTGCATAAGTACGATATCACCGTCGTTAATCAGGGCATCTATCATTGAGGTGCCCTTTACTTTCAGGGCGTAAATCCCGTTTCTGCCCCGCGTCAGGTCTTCGGTAACCTCCAGCGTCTCCGAGGAAGCGGTGACGTCCCAGGTATCGGCAGCGGGCACCGGTATCGGTTCACCGGCGGCTATCTGGCCGATAACAGGCACCTTGAGGCTGTTTCCCGGGACAGCAGACTGCATCGCCATCTCAATGCCGCGCGAAATCCCCGGATGACGGCGGATGTAACCTTTTTTCTCCAGTATGTCCAGGTTATAATCGGCAACGGACGTAGAGCTAATCCCGCACCCGCCAACGATTTCCCTGATGGTGGGCGGGTAGCTCCTCTCCAGGTAAAACCGGCGGATAAAATCGATTATGTGATGCTGTTTGGGTGATAGTGTTTTCACGCTTCACCTCGCAGAATTGCTCTCTCCGTATATATCGAACATCCGTTCTATAACACTTTATAGCCAATCCTGTTTTCTGTCAAGTCTCTAAAAAGAATACGGGTATTTTTTCTGACTTGCTACTGGTAGAAACCCCCATTCCCCTTATATTTATCAATTCCCACCCGCTTGCCTCCGCCCCGATGCAATCGGGGCTACGCGCAAGCAGGCC
>CAZOUZ010000165.1:0-3231 GCA_964583115.1 uncultured Dehalococcoidales bacterium | reverse complement strand
TATAATTTACATCTAGTCCGAATCGGGCCGGATGGGTCTTGTCTCAAATGTCATTCTGAGGAATCCCGAAGAATCGGGACGACGAAGAATCTCCGGGTGGGGAAATTAGTATAGTAGATACCCTTCCTCCCCCAGACCCTTCGCTACGCTCAGGGTGACATAGATACACGACTTTCAGGTCAAGACCGGAAAAGGAGACTGAGACGGGAATACTGGAAGTTAGGGAAAAATTAGCCGGGCTGTTGACGGAGGCGGCGGCTGAAGCCCAGAAAACCGGCAAGCTGCCCCATGTGGTTTTGCCGGAGGCGACTATCGAGCGACCCCAGAACCCGGAGCATGGCGACTACGCCTCGAGCTTTCCCCTGAGACTGGCAAGAGCGGCAGGGAAAAAGCCGATGGCAATTGCCGAAGACCTGATAGCCCTGATGTCTCCCGGCCCGGAGATTGAAAGCATTGTCGCCGCCAAACCGGGATTCATAAATTTCACCCTTAGCAGCAAATGGCTTGCCGGCCAGGTGGAACTAATCCTCAAAGCCGGGGAAAGCTACGGAAATATCGACCTTGGCAAAGGCAGCCGGGTGCAGGTGGAGTTCGTCAGCATCAATCCCACCGGGCCTCTCCACGTCGGACACGGGAGGGGCGCCGTTCTCGGGAGCACGCTGGCTGACGTGCTGGATGCCGCCGGATATAACGTGGAGAAGGAGTATTACTTCAACGACGCCGGCAACCAGATGGACGCCTTTTACCGTTCTCTGTACGCCCGGTACATGCAGGCTCTGGGTAAGGAAGTAGAAGTGCCCGCCGACGGATACCACGGCAACTACATGGTTGATATGGCTAAAGAGCTTGTCACCCGGGAGGGAGACCGCTTTCTTAAGCTTACCGAGGCTGAAGCTGTAGCCGAGCTTGGCAAGCTCGGTCTTGAGACAGTCATTAGTGGGATAAAGGATGAGCTCCAGCTTCTTGGAGTTGATTTCGATAGCTGGTTTACCGAGCGCAGTCTGTATGAGAACGGCCAGTACGACAGGGTTATGGAGTTGATGCGTAAGGGAGGCTATATCGCTGAGAAGGAAGGCGCTACCTGGTTTGTTTCGACAGCCCTCGGTGAGGACAAGGACAATGTAGTGGTGCGCAGCGACGGCTTGCCTACCTACTTTGCCACCGATATCGCCTATCACTACAACAAGTTCGTCGAGCGGAAGTTCGACAGGGTGATTGATATCTGGGGGGCTGACCATCAGGGCCATGTCCCCAGGCTGAAGGCGGCTGTCGGCGCCCTCGGTATTGACCCTGAGCGACTTGAGCTCATAATCCACCAGATGGTCACCCTGCGGCGCGGCGGCGAGATTGTCCGTATCTCCAAGCGCAGCGGTGATATTATTACCCTGAATGAGCTTGTTGAGGAAGTGGGGAAAGATGCCTGCCGCTTCTTTTTCCTGTCCCGCTCGGCCAACAGCCAGATGGACTTCGACCTCGAGCTGGCTAAAAAAGAGTCGCAGGACAATCCCGTTTACTATGTCCAGTATGCCCACGCCCGCATCGCCAGCATCCTGCGCCTTGCCGGGGAAAGGGGGATTGAGTATGCCGACGGGGATGTTTCACTGATAACGACGGAGCCGGAGTTAATCCTGGTGCGCAAGCTGCTGCTCCTGCCGGAGCTCGTCGAGATGGCAGCCCGTATGCTGGAGCCTCATCATCTCACCTATTATGCCCAGGACTTAGCTACCGTGTTTCACAGCTTCTACAAGCAGTGCCGGGTAATTTCGAAGGATGAAGCCCTGACAAAAGCCCGTCTCAAGCTGGTGGAGGCGGCCAAGGCTGTTCTGGCAAGGACCCTTCACCTTATGGGGATGACCGCTCCGGAAAAAATGTAATGGCATTACCTATCCGGAGTCTCTGGAGTCGAGTCCTTCTTTCTTGTACATCTCCGCCCACTCAACGTAGATATCCGGGCTGTTCTCCGACCACCAGGTCTGCTCTTCGGAGATTTGTCCCTTAATCTCGGCGGGAACGCCGACGACGAAAGACCTGGGCGGAATTTTCATCTTTTCCTTTACAACGCAGCCGGCGGCAATCAGGGAATATTCGCCGATTTCGGCGTCGTGCAGTATGGTAGCCCCCATACTGACCATAACATTGGCCCCGATTATGTGGCCGTTGGAGATGGCCCCGTGTCCGAAGATTACGTTGTCGCCGATGATAACATCGGAAATGCAGGGCCGGGTCGGCGTACCGGAATGGATGACGCAGTTGTCTTCAATGGCGACATTCTTGCCGATTATTATCCTGCCCATATCACCCCTGATTACGGCGCCGGGCCAGATGCTTGAGTTTTCGCCAATCTCCACATCGCCGATAACGTAAGCAGTTTCGCTGACGAAGGCTGAATCGGCTATTTTCGGTGTCTTACCATTGAAGCTTCTAATCATTCTTTCCTGTTACCTCCTGACTGGTTTATATTAACAGTTAGCCTTGAGTGTGGTCAAACGAGTTTATTGAGATTGTTAAGTAACCTCTCAGCCCCGAGACCCTTCGTCCCGACGGATCGGGACTCAGGGTGACACGGATATATGATTTTTGTGGCAATGCCGACTCCCTTAAGAACGACCGAATATATCAACCGGTAATCGGGGGGTGTTCTTAAGAAGGGCGAAGCCACCAAAATTATCGGGGCGGAGGCAAGCGGGTGGGAATAGATAAATATAAGGGGGGCGGTTAATTATAAGTACAGCATCATAAGTAACTTTTGGGGCTTACCGCCGTTATATTATATAGGATATCAAAACGGGTTTTATTATAATTACTTTTCAAAGGAGATACCGATATGACAAAAGCAGGGAAATACTGGATTCTGGCAATAGTTATGGGCGCTCTGGGGCTGGTTGAGGCGGTAACCGGCTTCGTCCTGTGGCTCGGCTTTCCCGCTGGAGGCGGAGGACGCGGTTTTGGCGGAGGTGGAAGTCCGGGAATAGGCAACCTCGTCTTCTGGGGACTGACAAAGCATACCTGGATTGATATTCACGACTGGGTGGCGGTGGCTCTGGTGGCGATTGTCCTTCTGCACATTGTCCTTCACTGGAAATGGATTGTCCGCGTCGCCAAGAACCTCTTCAAAGGTGCATCCTCAAAACCCGTGCCTGTGCCCGTAAGGAATGATTAATAATCTGTAAAATTATGAATTTATAAGACCCCATCCCCTTAATCCCCTTCCCCTTCAGGGGAAGGGGATGG
>CAZOUZ010000164.1:0-3287 GCA_964583115.1 uncultured Dehalococcoidales bacterium | reverse complement strand
TCCTCGAATTTGAGGTCACTGTTCCCGTGGGGCAATTCCGCATCCGGGTGGAAGCGTTCATCGAGCAAATACTGGCCGAGGATTTGTTTGACTAGAATCCTGTTAAATTGAGTTGAATTAAAAGGGGAGTAAGATGGCAAAATATAAAACTAAGGGACTGGATTGCTGGCAGAGAGCCAAGGAGTTAAGGACTAAGTATTACAAAGACTATGCTGAGGCACACGACCGTGGTGCTCTCCGCTGGGAGGGTGGCGCCTGGATGTTCGATGCTGTTCCTCAGTCGCTAGAGGGTGAGATTCACGTACTGACCGAGGAGCCTTACGGAGCCGCCATTGGGGCTGACCCCAAACTCCAGGTGAGGTATCAGGAAGCAGCCGAGGGCAAGTGGGGCTGCGCTCGAGATTTGTGCGCTTACCTGCGTAACTACTGGGGTTCCATCGTGCTCAACGAATACGCCTTCGGCGGGGAATGGCCCAAGTCAGACTTCATCTTTCAGAACCACATCTGCTGCTCGCACGCCAAGTGGCTACAGGTAGCTGACGAAATTGCAGGTGGTGATATTCCGTTCTTCTGTTTCGATGTCGGCGTCGGCGCTTATGATAAAATAGAAGACCGTCAGATAAGGTATGTTGTAGACCAGCTCCATGACGGAATTGAATTTCTGGAGAAACATACCGGCAGGAAGTTTAGTGACGAGAAGCTGATTCAGAATGTCCACAACACCTATGATTCCGCCTGCTACTGGTCAAAGACATGCGAACTCAATATGGCTGTCCCGGCTCCACTGGACGAAAAGACAATGTTCTCCCTGTATGTGCTGGGATGCCTGGAGAAATCAAACCCCGATTTTGCCCATTTCTACAGGTATGAGCTATATCCGGAAGTTCAGGACCGGGTAGCCAATCAGATTGCCGCCGTAGCTAATGAGCAATGCCGGGTGATGACAGATACTCAACCTCCCTGGGGCTTCCTGAGGGTGTACCGATATCTGGAGCAGTACGGGGTAGTCGCCGTAGCTAATCTCTACACCAATGCCCTCATTGGCTGGTGGACATATGATGATAAAGGGGACCTGGTGCCTTATCCCACTCTTGAGGAGCAGGGAATAACCATCAAGGACCGGGACCATGCCCTGTGGCTGCTGACAGAGGCTGAGCTTAAAGGCAAGTCAGAGTGGGCGCAATTCTACGGAGCCAGGTACAAGAACGAGTTTGTAACCAAGATAGCCAAGCAGTGGAAGTGCGATGCAGCGATAATCCACCTTAACCGCGGCTGCGAAGGGACAGCCCAGCACCAGATGGAGATGAAGATAGCTTTACAAAACATCGGGCTGCCGGTGATGACCTTCGAAGGGAATATGGCCGACGAAAGGGAGTTTGACGAAACTCGAACCTACAGGCTTATCGACCTCTTCGTTCGTGAGACTCTCGGGCTAAAAAAAGTGACTGACTAATACACAAGGATAAGGGGGAGAAATGATAGTTGCGGGAGTAGATGTCGGTGGGAAAAATGTACATATAGTCATCGCCAAGAACGGTGACATACTCGCCAAAGCCGGGGCGCCGTCCGGCATAAACAAGGCCGAGGCTGCTGAGCAATTGTATGATGAAACACTCAAGAAAGCCGGGCTGAAGCGGGAAGATATCAGCCAGGTGATTGCTACCGGCAGTTCCGGGGGCAGGGTTGCTTTTGCCGATGGTGTCATCCCGGATGCTGCTGCCGATGCTAGAGGCGTGATTAAGCTCATTCCTTCGGCACGAACCGTCATCGATGTTGGTGCCGAGGAAGGCCGGGCAATCAAGATTAGCCCCGAGGGAAAGGTCCTTGACTTTGCCATCAATGAGAAGTGCGCCGCTGGCACTGGTACCTTTGTTGACACTATGGCACGAGCTCTGGAGATAACCGTAGAAGAAATGGCTCAGATATCACTTAAGTCTACACGCTCTATCCCGATGAATGCCCAGTGCGCCGTCTTCGGAGAATCCGAGGTCGTTTCCCTGATTCACCAGAAGACGTCGAAACAGGACATTGCCCGTGCCGTCCATGATGCCATAGCCGGAAGGGTCGGCTCTGTAGCTCGCATCGTCGGGTTAGAGAGCGATATAGTCATGATTGGTGGTGTGGCCAACAATACCGGCTTCGTAGAATCTTTGAAAGGGGACATTGGTATCGATGTAAAAGTGCCGGATGCCCCGGATTTTGTCGGTGCCTTGGGCGCCGCTGCGGCTGCCGCCGCCGGCATTACCGAGGAAAAGGTAGAAGCCAGGGTTGTAGAACAAGAGACAATCGATGAAGGTAAATAACAAACAGATAGTTATAAGGAGGAACGAGCGATGGTCGAGGCTAAGAACGTAGAATTCTGGAGATGGCCGGAGACGTCCTGGGTGAATCCGGACATCGACTGGCAGAAGGGGAAACTTATTACCTCCGGTGTTGATATCGGTTCCGTCAGCTCACAGGCAGTGGTCATGGTTGACAATGAGCTTTATGCTTATAGCAACACACGTACCGGTTATGATAGTCCCGAGAGCGCTCGTAAGGCTGTAAACATGGCCCTGAACGGAACCGGGATGACGGCAGATAACATCGACTACTGCATAGGCACCGGGTATGGCAGAGTTAATGTTCCAATGGCCCAGCAGACGATAACCGAGATTGCCTGCCATGCCAGGGGGGCTAACTTCATGTACGGTCCGGAAATAAGGACGGTAATGGATATGGGAGGTCAGGACTGTAAAGCCATCCGCACCGATGACAGAGGCAAGGTAATGAAGTTCATGATGAACGATAAGTGCGCCGCTGGTACAGGTCGGGGAATGGAGGTCTTTGCCGACCTTATAGGAGTGCCAGTTTGGGAGATTGGCGAAAGGTCATTCCAGATTGACAAAGAACCGGAAATGATAAGCAGCACCTGCGTTGTATTCGCCAAAAGCGAGGTCGTCGGTTTGCTGCAAGCGGGAATGCCTGAAAATGAAATCATGGCTGCTTACTGCGCTGCTATGGCCCACCGGATAACAGAGCTGCTAAACCGACTCGGTATGGAAGAGAAATTCGCAATCACCGGCGGTATAGGCAAGAACATTGGAGTGGTAAAGAGGCTGGAGGACGAGATGGGGGTGAAAACCGCAGAACTCGGCTGGAACGACCCGAAAATGCGTGATAAAGGGCTTCCCTTCGATACCCAGATAGCAGGTGGAATTGGCGCAGCTCTCTTCGGTGCCGCCATGCTGGAAAGAGGTAAGGCAAAGAGCGCAAGAAAAGCTTAAGGAACGAGGAGTTAGCTGTTT
>CAZOUZ010000163.1:0-3295 GCA_964583115.1 uncultured Dehalococcoidales bacterium | reverse complement strand
AGCCCCTACCCCTTTTTATCTATTCCCGCCCGCTTGCCTCAAATGTCATTCTGAGTCCCGATAAAATCGGGACGATGAAATCGGGATGACGAAGAATCTGAGGGTGGGGAGGATAATGCGCTCATGACCCACCACTCTCAGACCCTTCGCTACGCTCAGGGTGACATAGGGTATGCTACTTTTAGGGCAAAGCCTTAACAAGGGATAGGGTTTTATAATATAAATACTTATAAGACAGCTAGAATTAAAAGAAAAAATATGCTATCTTTTCCAGACGGTTAGCGTTATATAATATGACTGATATAAAATGAGAACAGGGAGGCTTCTTATGAAAAAATTAAAGGTGATAACCGGACTCCTGCTGGCTGCGGTCCTGCTGGCATCCGTTTCCTGTGGTGCCGCTATGGTCGGTGAAGAGTACGAGGGAGAGATGGAGGTAGTAGTAGAGGAGGCAGGAAGCAGCGGCTATCCCGCTCCGGTAGTAATAGACAGAGAAAAAGGGGAGTGGTCGATAGCGGAAGATGAAGAGACGGTGCAGTCTCCCTACGAACCCGACTCAAGCCTGTACGCGGATATCGACCGGATGATAGTCCGCACCGGCAATGTAATGCTGGTAGTGAATGACGTCCCAATCGCCATAGATGAGATTACCGCCCTTGCCGACGGTTCCGGAGGATACGTTGTCTCCTCGAGAGTGTGGAAATCGGGAGAAAGGCTTGTCGGCAGTATCAGCTTCCGGGTGCCCGCCGAGTATTTCAGTGAAGCGATAGAGACGCTGCGCGAGCTGGCAGTGGACGTAACCTCGGAGAGCACCTCCAGCAAGGATGTCACCGAGGAGTATGTAGACCTTACCGCCAAGCTGAAGAACCTCGAAGCCACCGAGCAGCAACTACTTGCAATTCTTGAGAAAGCGGAAACAGTCGAGGATATCCTCAATGTCCAGACCGAACTGTCAAAGACAAGGGGTGAAATCGAGCAGACGAAGGGCCGCATGCAATACCTTGAAAGGACCTCCGCCACCTCGCTTATCGAAGTGTACCTGGAGCAGTCCAAGCTCGATATCGAATTCGTCGCCGACAAGAGGAGGGGACTGAAGGAAGGCGAGAAGGTCCGGTTTATTATCAGCGAGATTGCCGGCGGTTTCCCACCCTACAACTACGAGTGGGACTTCGGTGACGGAGAAATCAGCACGGAGGCAAGCCCGACCCACGCTTATGTAGATGATGGAATATATACCGTCTCCCTGACGGTGACCGATGACCAGGGTAACACTGATACTGAAACCAGAGACGATTATATCAGTGTCGTTCCCGGCTGGAGCGCCGGCAGCGTCGCCAGCAATGCCTGGAACGGGCTGGCTGTTTTCGGGCGGGCGATGGCGAACTTATTCATCTGGATTGGTGTTTTCTTCCCCCTCTGGATAGTTATCGGAGGTATCATCTTCGGCATCATCTACTGGCGCCGCCGGAGGAGAAAGCACAGCCAGTCCAGCGTGGAAAACCAGAAGCAAGGTTCCGATTAAGCAATATTTTACTCACTATACAACCACGGCTTGTGAACTACTCTCAAGCCTGAGAAGTAACCTCCCGGGCAGACCGTTCGGGAGGTTACTTATTCATATTCGCTGTGGGACAGGAGAGCAGCGATGCAACCCAGAAGTAAAATTGCTCCCAGCACCATCCAGAACATTGCGTTGAAATCCGCCGGAAGCTCAGCAAGAAACGGGACTAAGTCCAGGGCGGTGATAATACCCACCACTGCACACAGACCGCCAAGGATACCGAGAACCCATGCCAGTATTGCCATAACGGTTTTACCTCCTTTATCAGGTCTGGCTTTATTTTAATGATAATCTACTATATAATCAATATAGGTTATCGGGACGTATTTGAAGTGATGACCAGCATAGAGCAGGAAATAGGCGATTTTCTCCGCCAGAAAGGTCTGACTCTGGGAGTAGTGGAGTCGGCTACGGGGGGGTTGATTTCTCACCGCATAACCAATGCCCCGGGCAGCTCGGACTACTACCTCGGCTCGGTTACCTCTTACTCCAACGAAGCCAAGATTAAGATAGTCGGGGTGAAAGAGGATACCATCAGCAAATTCGGTTCGGTAAGCCCGCAGGTAGCCGAGGAGATGGCGCAGGGCGGCAGAAAAATACTGGCTGTGGATATCTGCCTGGCCGATACGGGTATCGCCGGACCCGGAGGGGCTACTCCGGGAAAGCCGGTGGGGCTATTCTATATCGGTCTGGCTCACCACTCAAAAACATTCAACCAGAAACACATCTTCGGGCGGGCACGGGAGAAAAACAAAGAGGACGCTGCCGAGGCAGCTTTAAGCTGGCTGAAAGAATACCTGATGAGCCTGAAATAGGGAGATACCGAGTGGATATCCAAGCCCATAACAGGGCTGCCTGGGACAGGGAAGTCGAGCGAGGAAATCAATGGACGGTACCTGTCGGTAAAGAGGTTATCGCCGCAGCAAAGAAAGGTAAATGGGAAATTTTACTGACGCCATCGAAACCAGTCCCGCGGGACTGGTTTCCCGATTTAAAGAAGCTCGATGTTCTATGTCTGGCTTCAGGAGGAGGGCAGCAGGCTCCGATTTTAGCGGCAGCAGGAGCGAATGTTACTGTCCTCGATAACTCACCGAAGCAACTGGAGCAAGACCGTCTCGTTGCCGATAGGGACTCGCTTACCATTACCACGGTAGAAGGCAATATGGCCGACCTGACGGTTTTCCCCTACCAGAGTTTCGACCTTATAGTTCATCCTGTCTCAAATAGTTTTGTCCCCGATGTTCGGCCAGTTTGGACGGAAGCTTTCCGGGTACTACGCCGCGGCGGGGTATTGCTGGCGGGTTTCTCAAATCCGGTAAGATACCTCTTTGACTATGAACTTGCCGAACGCACCGGCACTCTCCAGGTCAAGTATCCTCTACCATATTCAGATATTGACAGCCTGACGGAAGAGGAGAAGCAAAGGTACGTCACCAAAGGAATACCCTTTGAATTCAGTCATACTCTTGAAGACCAGATTGGCGGGCAGTCCGACGTGGGCTTCCTGATAACAGGCTTATACGAGGATTCTTATAACCAGAACGATTTACTTACCGGCTACATGCCGACTTTTATCGCCACGCGTGCACTCAAGCCATGATAGGGGACGGGTCAAAAGGGCAAACCCCTGTAAAATCAGGGGAATCCAAGAGAAGAGAGACCCCTTATAGCCCCGATAAATCGGGGCGGAGGCAAGCGGGTGGGAACAGGTATAATAGGGGGACGGGGGTTCTT
>CAZOUZ010000162.1:0-3341 GCA_964583115.1 uncultured Dehalococcoidales bacterium | reverse complement strand
CAGGAAGAGGCGGTTACCGCTATCAGCGAGGCTATCCGGAGAAGCCGGGCAGGGCTTAAAGACCCCAGGCGGCCAATCGGCAGCTTTATGTTCCTCGGCCCGACCGGTGTCGGCAAGACCGAGCTAGCCCGCACTCTTGCCCGGTTCCTCTTCGATGACGAGAACGCTATGATAAGGCTGGATATGTCCGAGTACCAGGAGCGGCATACCGTGTCACGCCTTATCGGCGCTCCCCCCGGCTATGTCGGCTATGAGGAGGGAGGACAGCTTACCGAAGCAGTGAGGCGCCGTCCTTACCGGGTAATCCTCCTCGATGAGATTGAAAAAGCGCACCCGGAGGTGTTCAACAGCCTGCTCCAGCTTCTCGATGACGGGCGGCTGACCGACGGTCACGGGCGGACGGTGGACTTCAAGAACACGGTAATCATCATGACGAGTAACACCGGAGTCGAGCTTATCAAGCGTGACACCAACTTCGGTTTTGTGCCGCAGAAGAGCGCGGACAAAGCTCAGAAGCAGAGCTACGAGGATATGAAGGGAAAGGTGATGAACGAGGTGAAGAGGACCTTCCGTCCCGAGTTTCTTAACCGGCTGGACGATATCCTCGTATTCCACGAGCTGGACGAGGAACAGCTAAGGAGCATCGTCGATTTGCTGGTCAAGGACCTTGCGGAGCGTCTGGCTGAGCGCAAACTGAAGCTGGAGATGACCGATGCCGCTAAATCGTGGATTGCCAGAGCCGGATTCGACCCGGTCTACGGGGCGCGTCCGCTGAGGCGGGCGGTGGAGCGCTATATCGAGAACCCGCTTTCAACCAAAGTGCTGAAGGGAGAGTTCAAAGAGGGCGACAGTATCACCGTTGACGTTGCCGGTGATGAACTTACTTTCACCACCGGGGTAGCGCAGGCGGTCACATCATAGTATAATGGGGTTTCGGTGGGGCTGTAGCTCAATCGGGAGAGCGCCTCAATGGCATTGAGGAGGTAAGGGGTTCGAATCCCCTCAGCTCCACCATGATTCAAAGAACAAAGAACTCCTGTCTTCTCCTCATTTGTACTGTCTAGCGCAAGCGACATTGTATAGCTCGATACGGCTTCATCGTCCATGATTCTGCTCTCTTTTACGAAGCTCCTTATAAATGCTTTTCTCTCCACCATAGCGCTTTATTTGACCATTTCATTTCCGATAACGTAGTATAAAGCATATATTCATAGCATTAACCGCATACCCCTTTAACTTGATACAACAATTGGGGAAATAAGTAAAAAGGAGGAGAAATGCCTACAACCTATAAATGTCTTAATCCTGTCGGTATACAGGAACCAATCGAAGTGAAGCCGCTGGCGCCGCGTATCGATGCGATTGATAACAAGACCATCTATGTCTGTATCAATGCCGGTGGCGACCAGGACATCACCATTCCTCTGCTCAAGAAGCTCCCGGCAGATTTCCCGAACGTAAACTGGAAAATCAAGAGGCAGTTCGGTTTCAATGCCGATCTTACTGAAGAGGAGAAGAAAGAAGCCGACGCACTCATCGGCGGCGTAATCTGGTGACACGGCGCTATATGGGAACAGTTGTTCCAGGTAGCGGATGTCGAACACTCGGGGATACCGACCGTATCTCTTATCTACGGTGACCAGGATGAATGCTTCAGGCAGGCAGGCCTGATGAGCGGTGCACCTAACCTTCGGCGTGTTCATGTATCACGCTCGATGCAGGGACCGGAAGATGTCGAACGGTTCCTCCCACAGGTGTTTGAAGCTCTTACCCGGCCTTTGAGCGATGAGGAGAAGACCGATTACGTGCACAAGATAAACCAGGACAGGATACTGTTCGAAGGCACCCTCGAGGAAGCCGAGGAATTCTACAACCAAACGGAGTGGATCGAGATCCTCGGAGCCCCCATCGCGAAATATACCAACGGACTTCCTGTCGTTATCCCCACGGAAGAACGCGTAAAGAAAATGCTGAAAGGCACCAGCCATAAACCGGACGAGTTTATTGTTCATTATAAGGAGCACTCCGCATTCCTGTTTCAGAATAACGAGAACAGGCCGCTGGAGGGGAAAGGCTCCCCGGTATTATTTAAACCCGTAAAACGGACGGCGACTGTTGAGCAGGTGGCGGTCAATGCTGTCATGGCCGGGTGCAGACCTGAATTTTTCCCGGTAGTCCTGGCGATTGCCGAGGCGGAGGCCGGCGGCAGTTATGACGGGCGCGGCGGCATGGCAATATGTGTCAGCGGTCCCATCGCCAAAGAAATAGGTATGAACTTCGGTACCGGTATGTTCGGCCCGGGTAATCCGGCCAACAGGAGTTTAGCCCATGCCTCCGAGCTGATGTGGCGCAACCTTGGCAACAATATCCCGCAGGTCACTAACTGCGGTATTGTCGGAACGCCGCTTTTCAATGTCTTTCCCGAGAACCTGGACGCACTTCCTCCGGGATGGCAGGGACTCAACGAAGAATATGACTTCAAGAAGGACGAGAGCATCATATTCACCATGCAAATCGGAACCGGCGGCGGCGTCGCTATCCATCGAACCTCTTTCTCACCCGGCGGTTACCGTGCCTTCCAGAAGAGTGGCCATGGTGGTATCGCCCGGCGCCTCGATGTCAAGGGCGTGCCCGGTCCGAAGAACTGGATAGGGTACATCCTCCCCGAGTTCTGGCCCGGCACCTCGGGTGGTATCACCTTTTTCATGCTCCCACAGATGGCACGGCACCTCTATGAAGCCGGTTTCAAGGGCAAGGACGATGTCTACGAATGGATCCAGAAGAACAGCTATATCTCCATGAAGGAATACCGGATCCAGTCGTGGGCAGATGTCGCCACTGCTTCATGGACGGGTATCGAACCCTCCTCCGGGAAACCGTGGAAAGAACTTCCCGATGAATACATGGTACCAATGGTAACCGATCCACGGCAGAACTGCATCATTGTGTGCGGAGGCGGTGAGGAGAGCTCCCACTGGATAGGGGGGCGCAGCCCTGGCATGGAAGCCGTCTACGGCATAGATAACTGGCGTTAGTGATTAAGATTCTCATACACGATGAACCTGGGGGGGCTGGAGTTTTTCACCTCCAGCCCTCTTTTGTTCCATCATTTCAAACCTGGATAAGTAAGAAAATAGAGTAAATCACAAGTTAAACCTGATTTGAAAAGTTCTGCCTATGGTAATCCCATCTCCACTTTCCTTTTCCAGCAATACTCATTCAAGGGAGAGCGTCCCGATTTCATCGGGAAGGTAGAGGGTTCGAATCCCTCCAGCTTCACTTCCTGTTTCCATAGCCTGGTTTTGTTTGAAGTACCGTTTCAGGGTGCTATACTTGTGTCA
>CAZOUZ010000161.1:0-3354 GCA_964583115.1 uncultured Dehalococcoidales bacterium | reverse complement strand
TAAGGGCGGCCTGCTTGCGCGTAGCCCCGATTGCATCGGGGCGGAGGCAAGCGGGCGGGAATAGATAATATAAGGGGATGGGGTTTAATAAGATGCCAGTATATGCTACAATAGACCGTCAAATCACGTCGCTATATAAAAAGGGATTATTTATGGCTGAGAAGAAACTCAAAGATTTAAAAACGTTCATTGAGAATGTGAATAAGAAAGATACCAAGCGCAACGGTAAGAAAATTAAGTTTGCCTTCACCAGGCGTAAAAGATTTAACTAAAGAAGAATAGTCCTCACCCCGGATTGTTAGCTGTCGGATTGAACGGGTCACTCTCCCGCCTGAAATCGGGCAGGTAGTTTTCCGAAGAGCCCATATGCTGCAACCAGCCGTTCTCCAGTCCCAGCCTTTCCACCAGTTTTACCACCTCATAATACTCCGCATTTGTTATTCTCCGGGCAAGCTCCGGTTTCTCAAGAGCGCGGTGGGTGGGATAATACTGGGACATAATGCTCACCGCAACCGCCGGAGAGATTTCCCGGACCAGCCAACTCAGCGATTCTTCGCTGCCTGCCAGACGGTTGGGAAGTATCAGGTGGCGCACAATCAGTCCTTTCCGGGCGATTCCGTCTTCATCAAGTACCAAATCTCCAACCTGCCGGTACATCTCTTTGATGGCGGCGCGGGCGTGAGTTACGTAGTCGGGAGCCTTGGAGAACTTTTTGCCCCACTTATCCGAGGCGTACCGTAAGTCCGGCAGGTAAATGCTTATTATCCCGTCAAGCTCCCTGAGGGTCTTTACGGAATCATAGCCGCCGGTATTATAGACCAGCGGCAGGTGCAGTCCCATCGGCACCGCTTCCAGTACAGCCCTGACGAGCTGGGGGACGAAGTGCGAGGGGGAAACGAAGTTGATGTTGTGGCAGCCGAGCCCGTCCTGGAGATAGAGCAGGCGTTCCGCCAGGATGCGGGTATCAGTCTCGTTACGCTTTTGGGCTTTATGGTCCTGGCTTATCTGGTAGTTCTGGCAGTAGACGCACCGCATATTGCAGTTGCCGAAGAATACCGTCCCCGAGCCGTGCCTCCCGGAAAGCACCGGCTCTTCCCCGTGGTGGGCGCAGACGGTGGAGACTGCCGGCAGGTAAGCCGAGTGGCAGAACCCTTTCTTCCCTTCCAGGCGGTTGATGCCGCACTCCCTGGGGCAGATATCACAGGAGGCGAGTCTGGCTTCCAGGGCTTCAGCCCGGCGCTTTAGCTCGCCGGAGCGGTATAAAGCAATGTATCCCGGCTCAAACACCGGTGTCCTGGTGTCCATTGCCTTTGTCCTGCGGGATTTCGAACTCCCATTCGCACCAGTACTCCGGGTTTTCGGGGTTGGGGGCGCAGGCGACGCAGTTTACTTTAATGCGGGGGTCAATCAGCCCGGCGTAGGCTTCAAAGAGGAGCGAGCATCCCGGCTTCCCGTCATAAACGCCCTTCCCGTCTCTTATCCTGGCTATCTGTATCGGACACTCGATGCAGCGGAATACTGCCCTGGTATCGGTCAGGGTTACCACTTCCGGCTGGTGGACATACATAATGGGGTCGGCAAAAATAAGCTCGAATAGGGCCTGGAGCGGAGGTTTGCCCTCGATGTCGAGGTTTTTGAGCAGTCTTCTGCCGATTACCGGACTGGCTTGACGCCAGACGACCTGGTTCAGTTCAAAGGCGACGTCGAAGCCGTATTTTTCTTCGACAGCCAGGAACCACAGCCCGTCGACTGTGTAAAGAGTCCTTGAGCACACTTCTCTGAATTTATCGGTTGGAATTGCGGATAAATCGAAATCGGGCATCGGAAAAACCCCTCACTTGTTCAGTTTAGCCAGAGCGGCTTCAATTCGCTTCAGGCATTGCTCCTTGCCGAGCACCGCCATAGTTTGAAACAGCGGCGGGGCCGCCGTCAGCCCGGTAACCGCTACCCTGAGGGTGCCGAAAAGCTGTCCGGTCTTCAGCTCAAGCTCCACAGCCAGCGGCCTGAGCAGTCCCTCAAGGGACTCCTCGTCAAACGCTTTCAGTTTTTCCAGTCGCTTTATAGATACCTCCAGGGCGTGGAGGGAAGATTCCTTGTCCATATTCTTGCCTATCAGCAAGCTGTCATCATATTCGAGCCTGTCAACAAAGAAGAACCGTGCCAGGTCTGGCACTTCGTCAAGGGTCTTCGCCCTCTCCTGGATGAGAGGCATCATCCGCCTGGCGTAGTCAATGGGCAGCGGGCGCTTCACCTCGGGGGGCAAGCCTTTATCGAGGAAGGGCAGGGCCCGCTGGACAAAGTCCTCCGGGCTGATGGCGCGGATATATACCCCGTTCATCCAGTCGAGTTTCTCGCTGTTGAATATGGCTGCCGTTTTGCTGACCCGCTCCAGGGAAAAGTTTTCTATCAACTGCCGGCGGGACATTATTTCAGTCTTATCGTCCAGTGACCAGCCGAGCAGGGCGAGAAAGTTCACCATCGCCTCCGGCAGGTAGCCCTGCTTCTGGAATTCCTCTATAGATACCGCCCCGTGCCGCTTGCTCAGCTTGGAGCGGTCGGAACCCAGCACCCGGGGCACGTGGGCGAACTGCGGCGGCTCGTAGCCGAGGGCTTTGTATAAAAGGACGTGATGCGGGGTGGTGGAGATAAACTCCTCGGCCCTTATAACATGGCTGATTTCCATCTCGTGGTCGTCGACTACGTTTGCCAGGTTGTAGGTGGGGTAGCCGTCCGATTTGAGCAGCACCAGGTCGTCGAGGGTATTGTTCTCGAACTTCACCTCACCCCAGACGAGGTCGCTGAACCTTGTCTGCCCTTCGAGCGGGGTCTTGAAGCGGATTACCGGCCTGATGCCCTCCGCCGCCTTTTCCGCCCACAGGTCTACGGGGAGGTCGCGGCAGTGGCGGTCGTAGCCCGGCGGCTGCTTGCGCCTGGCTTGCTCTTTGCGCATCTCCGCGAGGCGTTCCGGGGAGCAGTAGCAGTAGTAGGCGTCGCCCTGGGAGATTAGCTGCTGGGCGGCGTAATTATATAGCTCAAGGCGCTCCGACTGGAAATAGGGGGCGTTCTTGCCGCCTACCTCCGGTCCTTCGTCCCAGTCCATACCCAGCCACTTCAGGCTGTCGATGATAGCCTCAACGGCACCCTCTACCTTGCGGGCAGTATCGGTGTCCTCGATGCGCAGGGTGAAGCTGCCGGCGTGATGCCGGGCGAATAGCCAGGCAAACAGGGCAGTCCTGATATTGCCAACGTGGGGACTGCCGGTAGGACTCGGCGCAAATCTTACTCTAACTGGTGGGGTCATTTTTTCCTCTTTCTCATTCTACCACCCCATCCCTGACGATTTCTAGCCGTTAT
>CAZOUZ010000160.1:0-3356 GCA_964583115.1 uncultured Dehalococcoidales bacterium | reverse complement strand
CGATACCAAGGACTTTCATACAACAAAATTATATCACAGGCCGCAGCAGGCAGGACAATCGGCTGTATATATGAAGAGGGGGTGTGGGAGAATTCGGCTCCTCCCGCACCCCGAGGTAACTCCGTACCTGTGGCCTATTTATTAGTCACCCATTATTTCTGCCTTCTGGTCGGTATCTATCCAGGTGAAAGTGTGCGCCCTGTAAGGGGTGAAATGGCCGGTGGTGAAGACACCGTAGTAGCCCTTGAACCATGGCTGCCAGACATTGTAGTTGTGAGGGACCGGCATCCAGGTAGCCCAGGCAGTCTCAATCATGTACGGGGTAATGTCCTTCAGCGGCTGGACCCACTTGCTGTCATCCCTGCCGAGGTTGGCGTTGATTGTCTCGTAAACCGCCCTGGTCTTGGGGCTCTCGTAGAAGCTGCAGCAGTCGATGTTGTCGGAGCGAAGCTCGAACATATAGTGAGGCAGGAAGTGCATCTTGGTATTCTGCACTATCATCTCTTCGTGGTTTCTGCCCCGGGTGAGGCTGTTGAAAATACCGGCTTCGTGCGGTACGATTTCCATGTCAACGCCGATTGCTGCGTAGTATTCCTTGATGATGGACATCAGGTCAACCTGGTTGACATCGCAATCAATCTTTGTCTTGAAGCCTTCGGGGAAGCCTGCTTCGGCCAGGAGTTCCCTGGCTTTATCGGGATTATAGGTGTACAGCTCGGCGGCGGAGCACCGGGAATTTTCATCCGCTGCTGTTATTTCATCCATCTCCTCGAGGGGGGTGAAGAAAGGCGTGTGACCGGGGTCATTGGCGTAGAACGGCCACCCCGGTATACTGGCGGAGCCCTCGTAGTAGTCGTCGACAAGCTCCTGTTGGTTGACCGCCAGGTTCAGCGCTTGCCGCACCCTGAGGTCGCTGAAAGGAAGGTCTTTATCCATCCTGCCTGTCGGTACAAATACCCCGCCGAAGACCTGCAGGTACTCGAAATCGTGCATTCTGCCTTCCAGCTCGTGGAAGTCTTCAATAGTAATATCGTTCATCCAATCGAGCTTGCCGGAGCGGAATGCTGCCTGCTGGGTGGACTTATCGGGTAGGACGAGCATCTTGATACCGTCCATGTAGGGCAGCTGGTTGCCTTTGCCGGGTCCGATCGGGTCCTTTGCCCAGTAGTTGGGGTTCCTTTCAAAGGTAGCGCTACTGCCTTTGATGAAGTCGGTCAGTATCCAGGGACCGGTTCCCAGAGCGTTCTTCCAGTCGGCCTGGTTACCGTACATATCCCAGGAGTCTTTGCACATCATATAGATGCGGTCGCCGTCTTCAAAGATGTGAATGCCCTGGGCATCCGGCGGTACCTTCAACTCCAAGGTGTATTTATCGGTAGCGGTTGCCGATATCAGGTGCTGGGCCGGGGGGAAGAAATTCGGCATATTACCGGCGGGGAAAGCCCACTGGTTCTCTATGTTCCAGGCTGCGTCCTCGGCGGTGAACTCCCTGCCGTTTGCAGGAGCTTTATCCCAGTAGTGTACGCCGGGGCGGATGTGGAAGATGATGGTCTCGTCATCGGGCATCTCGTAGCTTTCCGCCAGCCAGCCGGTCAGCAGTTCTTTCTGTCCCATGAATCCGTGAAGCCAGTTTGTCTCTCCGGTACCGGCTGGCCCCTTGGTCCAGTCACCGGTCAGCATCTCGTCATTGGTCAGCGGCAGCGTTCCGCAGAGAAGGTCCATTACTACCGCCGGGTCGAATCCTCCGGGATCCCACCTTGTGAAAAGAGTGCATACGCCGCCGTACTGCGGTACGTTCGAACCTGCTGCCGCCTCTTCTTCTTCCTCTTCCTCTTCTGCTGCCGTGCCGCAGGATGCCATCACCAGGGATAATGCCATCAGGCAGCTTACCACCACCCAGATAATTTTCTTTGTCATTGTCCTTTCGCCTCCTTCTCAAATTTATAAGGACTGCCTTGTTCAGTAGCTCCAGTCCGATATTTTTTCTCCCGGATGTTTACGCTTGCGTAGTCCCCCTAGCTCGGCGGTTCCCTGTCTATCGCAAATAAAAAAGGGCATCAAGCGCCGTTTTCCCCAACGGTTTAGATGCCCTCACTAAGACTGCCATTGTCTCTCCAAGCTTTCTAATTCTACATATAGCTGAGAATTGTGAACGCAGTATATTCTTTTTCCTGGCGTGTGTCAATAGAGAAAATATTCTTTAAGGATTTAAAAGTTTATATATTCAGGACTTGACAAAATCAATAATTATGCTATAATAAATTAAATAAATTAATTATCAACTTGAGTATATTGATAAGCAGGCCGCTAACGGAGGAAAAAATGCCGAGAGAATGGAACGCATTGACGCGGATTACCCAGGGCGCGGACATCGTAATCGAACGTGTCCGGTTCGCCGGTAGTGATATCGCCATTGAAGGTGAGTTCGAATTACCGTCGTTAGCACGCCTGGCGGCTGAGGACCAGATTTTCATAATGGCGTTCATTCAATGCCACGGGTCGATTAAGGATATGGAGCAGATGTTCGGGGTGAGCTACCCTACTGTGAAGAACCGGCTTAACCGTCTTGCCGGCAAGCTGGAGCTTGTTGAAACTCAGCCTTTTCCCTCCGGCGAAGAGGTTTTATCCGAGCTTGAACACGGTGAAATAAGCGCTGAGGAAGCGATAAGGAGGTTATCGAAATGAACCGACCGCCATGCCTGATGAGGGTACGGGTCGGCAGACCGGGCCGGAAGATAAATCTGTGGTTGCCTCTCTTTATTATCTTTCTTTTCGTGGCCGTTATCCTGCTCATTCTGTCGCCGCTGGTGCTCTTGGCGGCGGTTATTCTCTGGCCGTTCGGCTGGGGAAGGCCGCTGCTGGCCATTATTCCCGCAGTCATCGGTTGTTTGTGGGCAATGCGCGGGCTTAAGGTCGAGGTCGAAAAGGGCGAGGAAAAGGTACTGGTTTCAGTTAAATAAAATCAAGAGGAGGATGTGAAAATGACTGACAGTCAAAAACGTATTCTGGAGATGCTTGCCGAGAAAAAGATTACCGTTGACGAGGCTGAGAGGCTGCTTTCTCTTACCGGGAATGAGGAAGAGACAGAAAACAAATCATCTGTTGACCTGCCGGATGTTAAACTGCCTTTCAAGTACCTGCGGGTGGTGGTACAGCCCGGTCCCGGGGCGGAACCCGGGCGCAGTGCCGAAAAGGTAAACATCCGCGTACCGGTGAAGCTGATACGCGCCGGTATGAAGCTGACCGCTCTCATCCCGCCACAGGCGGCAGATAAAGTGCACGAAGCAATGATAGAGAAGGGTATCGACTTCGACCTGCGGAATTTGAAGCCGGATGATATCGATGAGCTAATCGAA
>CAZOUZ010000159.1:0-3402 GCA_964583115.1 uncultured Dehalococcoidales bacterium | reverse complement strand
ATAAAAAATGCAATTTGATTTCTCCCGGTGTGTGATGTATTATCGAGTTCATAATAGGGAGGTTGAAAAGTGTACAAGAAAATGCTTGTTCCGCTGGACGGTTCCGAACTTGCCGAGGTAGTTTTCCCTTATATAAGGGAACTTGCCGGGAGAATGGATACAGACATAGTCCTGTTTCTCGTCAGTAGTCCATCGGCGCACGCTTTTGTCCCGATGCAAAAAGCCTATATCGAGCGTACAGCAGAGGTTGTGGAGAGTCAGGTAAGCGAGGTCCAGAAAAGTTTGGGCGTAAAACCAGCGCCTAAACCTGTAAAAGTGAAGGGTGAACTGGCGGTGGGCTATGCTGCCGAGGAAATCCTCCGTTATGCTGAAGAGCATAGCATTGACCTGGTTCTTATGGCAACGCATGGTCACTCCGGACTCAAGCGCTGGAACATCGGCAGCGTGGCAGGTAAAATTATGAGCGCGTCGAAGATTCCGGTTTTACTTGTTCGCGCCGAAGTTCCCGAGGAGGCCACTGCTGAGAAATGGCCGATTAAAACGGTACTTGTGCCACTGGATGGTTCGGAGCTGGCTGAATCGGTCCTTCCTCATGTTAAAGCCCTCGGTAAGCAGCGAGGTTCCAAGCCCGTGGATGTAGTCCTGCTCAGGGTCTGTGAACCTCCGACAATACCGTCTTATTATGGGCCGGAACTCTCCGGTGTACCTCTGGACTGGGGCAAGTATGTGGAACAGGAGATGGTCAGGGACAAAGGGAAGGCTAAAGAGTATCTCGCTGAACTGGAAAAGCGGTTTAAGGATAAAGGTATTAGTGTTCGGTCGGAAGTGATACAGGGTAAGCCCGATGATGAGATTGTCGAGTATGCAAACGAGCACCATTTTAGCCTGATTGTTATGGCGACTCACGGGCGCTCCGGACTCAGCCGGCTGGTTTACGGTAGTGTTGCCGCAAACCTTTTGCACGGAGTTTCCAGCCCGATTTTCATAGTAACGCCGCAGGACAAAAAGTAAGGGGTAAGATATGGACGCCGGGCAACCTTATCGAGGAGGTTGGCGCCGGGCTGTGCCGGATGATACCGTGGCTCAAGGGGGGTTAGTCAGCAGAAATTGTTTAGTAAATCGAGTGTAGAGAATAACCATCTGTTAATATACCTGCGAGAATTCGACCTCGCTGGGAGGGAAAAGCTTGTCCTTACCGGCCCCTCTCCGTTTCAGGAGAGGGGTAAACCCGGTTCTGTAAAAAATTAAGGAGGAGATTTGACCTCTGAGAGAGATTACTCTTGAGGAGTAGCTTCTCTCCCGGGGAGGACATCATGGATAAAGTAATAATTTTCGATACTACCCTGCGGGATGGTGAGCAGGCGGCGGGGGCGACGCTAAATATTCAGGAAAAGCTGGAAATAGCCAGGCAACTTGAGAAGCTCGGTGTGGATGTCATCGAGGCCGGCTTTCCGGTCAACTCTCAAGCTGAGTTCGACGCCGTCAGCCAGATTGCCAGAGAAGTCCGCACTCCTGCTATCTGTGGTCTGGCCAGAGCCGTGCCTGCGGATATAGACGCCGCCTGGGAAGCGCTTAAAGAAGCCAGTCATCCGCGAATCCACGTTTTCCTGTCATCTTCGGACGTACACCTCGTTTATCAACTGAAGAAGAGCCGTGAAGAAATTCTGGAGATGACCCGTAAAATGGTGGCAAGAGCCAGGCAGTATTGCGACGATATAGAATTTTCGCCGATGGATGCCAGCCGGACCGAACCCGAGTATGTCTGCCGTATGGTGGAGGCGGCTATTGACGCCGGAGCCACGACAATAAATATACCCGATACGGTGGGTTACGCCATGCCTGACGAGTTCGGCAGTCTTATCGAGACAATCTTCAAAAACGTACCCAATGTCGGTAAGGCTGTAATCAGCGTCCACTGCCATAACGACCTCGGCCTGGCGGTGGCTAACAGCCTGGAGGCGCTCAATCGCGGAGCAAGACAGATAGAGTGCACCATTAACGGCATCGGGGAGCGGGCGGGCAATGCCTCGCTTGAAGAAATCGTGATGAGTATAAAGACCCGCCAGGACTTCTATGACCTGACGACCGGCATCAATACGGAGCAAATCTATAAGACCAGCCGGCTGGTCAGCGACCTGACCGGTTTTCTGGTGCAGCCGAACAAGGCTATTGTCGGTGCCAATGCCTTCAGGCACGAGTCCGGAATTCACCAGGACGGCGTTATCAAGATGCCGATAACCTATGAGATAATGGACCCGCGGACGGTGGGCATACCCGGCAGCAGTCTGGTGCTCGGTAAGCTGAGCGGACGGAGTGCCTTCAGGGTGCGGCTGGCGGAACTGGGCTATAACCTTGCGGATGATGACTTCAGTCGGGCTTATGCGGCTTTCAGAGAGCTTGCCGACAAGAAGAAGGAAATTACCGATAAGGATATCGAGTCTCTGGTTGCTCAGGAGCAGCGTACCGTTTCCGAGGTGTACCACCTCGACCGCATTCAGGTGACCTGCGGCGACAGGGGTATCCCCACTGCTGCTGTCAGGCTCGTCGCTCCCGATGGTGAGGCTATAGCTGATGCAGCGCTGGGTACGGGTCCGGTGGACGCCGTCTATCAGGCGATTAACCGGCTCGTTGGAGTGCCCAATGAGCTTACCGAATACAGCGTTAAATCGGTGACCGAGGGCATTGATGCCATCGGTGAGGTGATGATAAGGATAGAGAGCGAAGGCGTGGCATATACCGGGCGGGGTGCCGATACCGATATAATCGTCGCCAGCGCCAAAGCCTATATTAATGCACTTAACCGGTTGCTGGCTGACCAGGAAACCGGATAGAGCTTTACGGGTGCGGTCCTTCGGGTTATTACCTTTCATTAGCGGATGGCTTCCGGATAGGAGTCCCGTTATTGCTGAAAGATTAAAAAGAGAGGAACAAAAGTGACTTTAGCTGAGAAGATACTGGCGGCGCATACCGACCGGGAGAGAGTGAGCCCGGGTGAATTCGTGAATGTCAGGGTTGACATGGTCCTGGCGAATGACATTACTGCCCCTATCGCCATAAAAGAGTTCCGGAAACTCGGGGTGGATAAGGTCTTCGACCCGGCCAAGATAGTGATGGTGGCTGACCACTTTGTCCCGAATAAGGATATTACCTCGGCTGAAAATGCCAAGATGATGCGTGAATTCAGCTACGAGCAGGGTGTGATACACTTTGATGTCGGGCAAATGGGCATCGAGCACGCCCTGCTGCCGGAGCAGGGGCTGGTTCTGCCCGGAGACGTGGTTATCGGTGCCGATTCCCACACCTGCACCTACGGCGCCGTGGGCGCCTTTTCCACCGGTATGGGTTCCACCGATATCGCCGCCGCTATGGCTACCGGGGATATCTGGATGAAGGTGCCGCCGA
>CAZOUZ010000158.1:0-3507 GCA_964583115.1 uncultured Dehalococcoidales bacterium | reverse complement strand
TCGCCCGCTCTTCTATCTTCCTTACTGCCCAGACAGGTGTCTTATAGGGAATGTAACCATTCTCAAGGACCATATCAAGCTGTTCATCGCAGCAGTCACTGATTCTCTTTACCATCTCAGGGTCTCCCTTATCGTAAGGAATCATCCACCGCAAGCCGACAAAGTGCCCCTCATTCATTACTCTGGTATAGCAACTCCGGCTGAGGTCGTACTTGTCTTGAAGCTCGCAGCCTTTTATGGCAGTCTCCAGCCAGGTGCTCATCGGACCATAGCATCCGACCCACATAAGCCCTCCTCCTCCACTCAGCACCGCCAGAGCCTGCATCGGGAAAGCGGCCTTGCTGCTGGGCGTGGGCTCGGGTACAACTATGCTATCATCTTTAAGTCCGTTGACCACTTCTTCAATGACCTTCAGCTTGGCTTTAAGCTCATTTTCGGTATTACCCGAAATGTCCGCCGATATCGTGAATTCAGGTTCACCCGGACCGGGGGTTACCGCCGGATAAAGGGAAGCCTTCTTATGCGCCATAGCCAGCATGGATACCTTGTTCAGTGCAAAGGAAGTACCGATAAGGTCGTCCGGAATCCTGGTCCGTGATATCACCTTTAGAAGCTTGTAGGCACCATCCAAGTCCTTGGTCTGGAAGTGCAGTCCTGCGGAATGCTTCGGGTTGGGCCACAGGCTGACCGCCATCTTGGTGATGATACCGGTGGTCCCCTGCCAGCCCAGAAAGAGCCCGGCAAGCTCAGGCATCGGTACAAGCGCCTGCCAGACATTGCTCACCGCGCAGGAACCAATTCTCACCAACTCTCCAGTGGCAAGAAGGACTTCCAGCCCGCTAACCCAGTTTGAGGCTGCTCCATATCTAAAGGATATATTATCCAGTCCCTGCAAGAGAGCGTTAGTCACTACACCGGTAGAGGGGGGAGAGAAAGCATAAGTATACATCAGGTCAGGGTGATGCTTATCAAGGTAGGCTTTCAAAATTCCGAATGTCACCCCGGGCTCGACCAATGCATACATATCCGTATCATTCACTTCCAGTATGCGGTCCATCCTTTTCAGGTCAACCAGAATACCTCCCTTGAGAGGGATGGCTACCCCGCCGATATTCCCCCCGGCAACATATGGATTTAGCGGTACCTTTTCTTTGTTGGCAAGAACGACGATTGCCCTTAACTGCTCCAGCGAGTCCGGCAGGACGGTAACATCGGGCCAGACTTGCTCAGCCGGCGTCATATCCTGGGAATAGATATACAGGTCAGCTTTATTCGTGGAAACATACTCGCTGCCGACAATCTTCTCCAGCTCTTCGACTATCCTGCTTTTTATCCCTGTTTCCAACATTTTCCCAATCTCCTTTCACTATTTATTCATTTCCAACAAACCATACCCGGCCCTGGCATCCCGCTATTTACACAGGCAAAAATAACCGGCCAGGCATGAAAATAAGTATGAGCAGCCTGGCCTGAAATCTGGACCAGCAAGAAACAGTCTTATAGACACCGGGTTTGATTCGCTTGTTTTCAATTCAGTCCTGAATCCTAACTAAAGCTCTATCTGCTTTATATCTTCGGCTATTATTAGCTCTGGTTCCGTCAGTGCCTGGATTTCTTCTACCGTCCAGCCAGGGGCTGTCTCTTTAAGCACCAGACCGTCAGGGGTTACTTCAATGACGGCGATATCGGTTATGATAAGGCTAACGCAGCGGGGAGCGGTAAGGTAGTAAGTACATTCTTTAAGAACCTTCGGCTCGTCTTTTTTGGTGGTATGAGTCATAACTACAACCAGGCGCGAAGCCCCGAAAGCCAGGTCCATTGCCCCGCCGATATTACCCGGCTCCCTCCCCGGAATCAACCAGTTGGCAAGGTCCCCTTTCTCAGATACCTGCAAGCCGCCCAGAACGCACAGGTCGATATGCCTGCCTCTTATCATTGAAAAGGACTCGGCATGGTCGAAAAACGACATCCCGGGCTGGGGGGTAGCAAACTGTCCCGAGGCATTAACAAGATGAAAGTCCTGCTCTTCTTCGGTAGTAGGAGTTGGTCCGTAACCGAGACAGCCGTTCTCGCTGTGAAATACTACTTCTTTACCTTCCGGGATAAAATTAGCGGCCAGGGTAGGTATCCCGAAGCCGAGATTAGCTATCATCCCGTCCTTGAACTCCTTGGCTACCCTGAGGGCCATCGTTTGTTCGTCAAGTCGTTCTTTCATTTTAACTCGTCACCTCGCCGCTTTCTCTGGACACTACCCGGTTTACGTATATTCCGTGAGTAGCGATTGCCTCCGGGGCAAGTTCGCCAAGCTCGACTATCTCATCGACCTCGGCTATCGTAACCGTTGCGGCGCCGGCCATTGCGCCGTTGAAGTTTCTGGACGTTCCCTGGTATACCAGGTTACCTCGCCGGTCGGCCTTGTGAGCCCGTACCAGAGCGAAGTCGGCTCTTATAGCGTGTTCGAGGAGATATTCTTTACCGCCTATCTCCCTCTTTTCCTTCCCTTTCTCGATAATGGTGCCGACTCCGGTAGGCGTGTAAAAAGCGGGGATTCCCGCCTTATTCGCCCTTATTCTCTCGGCAAGCGTCCCCTGCGGCACCAGCTCCACCTCCAGTTTGCCGGCAATGAGCCTGTCGTTTAGAGGAGCATGCATACCGGGCGGAGGTGTGCCGGGAAAAGCGCAGATTGTTTTTATCACCTGGTCATTCTGAATGAGAAGTCCACCGTCGTCATAGTTTGGCGGCATCTTCCTTACCGGCGCTCCCGGCGGTGGCGGAGACTCCGCTCTGCCGCGTCCAGGTGTATTCGCCACCAGGGTCAGATTTTTGGCGCCCTGCCTGACCAGCGCCCGGATAAGGTAGCTGGGACAGCCGTTAGCCGGTCCGAAGCCACCGATGAGGATGATAGCACCATCAAAAACGTCGGCAACCGCCTCATCAAAACTGTCGAGTATTTTATTTATCAATCTGCCTCCTTACCTGTGTTTTTATACAATCTCAAGGCACTAGTAAGATGTTCTGCAAGTCCTTTCCCCCGGGTTTGACAGTGATTTCAGTAAAAGGGGCTGAATGATTGTTATCTCCAGCCCCTTTCGATACCTTAATACATCCTGTGTTTCTGAAAGATGCTGTAACCCTAGTAGCCCATAGCCTTCTTCATCTCTTCGTCTACCCAGGCGTACCAGACAGTAGTCTCTGGTTCCCAATAACCTATCCTGGTCGCGCCGTACCAGTTCTGAAGCCACGGCCACCACAGGTCGTAAAGATATGGTACCGGCAGCATACCTCCGATGACGCACTCTTCGAGCATGAAAGGGGTTATATCCCTCAGTATTTGCCAGGTCTTATCCACGTCCTTCATGACGTACTTCTGACATTCTTCATAGGAAGCCCTGGTCTTGGGGTTTTCGTAGAAGGCGCAGTTGTCAAAAGCCTCTTTCCGGACCTCGTAGTAAAACCAGGGCAGGAAATGCATCTTACCGCCTGTAACTATCATCTGGTCATGCTTCC
>CAZOUZ010000157.1:0-3618 GCA_964583115.1 uncultured Dehalococcoidales bacterium | reverse complement strand
TTGGCTGGGGAAGAAGGATTCGAACCTTCACCGACGGATCCAGAGTCCGCTGTCCTACCGTTAGACTATTCCCCAGCGCAGTAACGATTATACCATAAAGTTACGCCTGTTCGGCAAGCAAGCCAAACAAAGACCTATGCAAGACCCAGGTCTTCCACCTTTGCAGGAAGGGGTACGCCTGTCTGCGGGTCCCAGCCCATCAGGGTATAGTAATAGCTCCGGGCTTCATTCAGTTCCTCGGAGCTATAGTGCTTTGTTGAAAGGACTCCGTTCCTCTTCGGCTGGAAGAACCTGTCCGGCAGCTTATCGTCGGCAGCGGTAAATCCTTCCCGCATATTGAACAGCCTCGCCGCAGTCACTGTCCGTTCGGCTATCCTCAATAGCTCGGTAGAGCTTGTCTGCCATCCGGTAGTCGCGCTCAGAATATCGGCAAGCTGCTCTATATCCCAGGGCACGAACATGCAGACAACGAGGCAATCGGCAACGATGCGAGAGTGATGGACATCACGGAACAGGGATACCTTTTTCGGACCCAGGTCATCGGCAGGCACCGGCTCGAGGATACCGAGAGACCTGAGTCTGTCGAATGCCGGTGTCGGCTCGTTGTACATGGTATCGTGGAGATTGGCGCAGTGGTCGGCGCCGTGAGGGTTGACCATGTAGCCAAGGCCGAGCGCCGCTTTCAACCGGGGCTCGTGCATCGGTATTTCCAGCCCTTTAACCTGCATGGCGTAATCAATCGCCCCTTTACCGATTTTCTCCGCCGCCCGGAGCGACCCCTCAGCCAGCAGGTCGCCGATACCCTCTCTCCTGGCAATAAGCTCGATTACTTTAACCAGGGCTTCAGCGTTACCGAACCTCAGTTCGATATCATCCGTGTCGGCGGGAGTAAGAATCCCGTTCTCAAAGCACTCCATAGCGAAGGAGATGGTAACCCCGGTTGATATCGTATCCAGCGAGTAAGCGCCGCAGAGCTCGTTTGCTTTTGCCACCGCCTTCAGGTCGCTTACACCGCAGTTGGAACCCAGCGCCGCCAGTGATTCATATTCCGGACCGCCGTAGGCAGGGTTCACCGAGTAAGGTTCCTCAACCCGGACAACTTTTTTACAGCGGATAGGACAGGCAAAACAGCCCTCCATCTTAATCCTGATTGTGTCCTTTATCGTGTCACCGCTTATATTTACTATCTCGGGAAATTCCCCGTCCATAAAATTGCGCACCGGAATATTCCCGGTGGCTACATAAGCCTCCATCGCTCCCCCGGTGCCAACCTCATTAAAGTTAGCCCAGAGCGGACGGTTATTCAATATCCACTGCCTGAGTTCCTTTATACGTTCGGGGTCGGCAACCTTCGGCGCTTTATGCCCCCTGACCCCGATTGCCTTGAGGTTTTTCGAGCCCATCACCGCCCCCAACCCACCTCTGCCGACGGCATCTTTGAGGTCATTCATAATACAGGCATAGCGCACCATCCGTTCCCCGCCGGGTCCTATCGAGGCTACCCGAATCAGGTTATCTCCCTGCTCGTCCCTGATTGCCTGCTCGGTCTCCCCTGTCGGCCTGCCCCAGAGATGCCCGGCATCCTTTATAGCCGCTTTTCCATCCTCAATCAAGAGATACACGGGTTTTGAAGCCTTACCTTCAACAATGACGGCGTCAAAGCCGGCACGCTTTAGCTCGGCGCCCCAGAACCCACCGGCTTCCGATTTGGCAAAGCCGCCGGTAAGGGGCGACTTGGCGCCGACGCAGTTGCGACCGCTCCCCGGCAACTGGAGTCCCGTTACCGGACCAAGAGCAAAGATAAGCTTATTCTCCGGACCCAGAGGGTCGATTCCCGGCTTCAACTCTTTCAGCAGAAAGTAAGAAATAAAACCGGCACCGCCAAGATACTTCCGACAGAAAAATTCATCGGTCATCTCTTCGGATATTTTGTTTTTAGACAGGTCAACCCTCAGGATTTTCCCGGTGTAACCACCCGGCATCTTACCAGCCATTACGTCTCTTCTCCTTTCGGGATTTTCTCCGAGGTTTTGATTTGCGGTCTATCTCCGGGGTAAGCTGTCACAGCCTCGGCATACGGCTCCCCGGTGTTGTCCGATTATAGCACTAAAGCAGGCTGGCGGTAAAAACCTGCTCCCGCTTCACTCCGAACCGGCAGAGGTCGTATTAGATGATGTTGAATACTTGCCGAATATCACCACCAGCTCTCTCCCCGCCTGGAACAACACCCCTTCGGCAGTTACCGTCCTTCCCTCTCTGAACTCAGCCTTTCTCTTATCATCAAAAGTCTGCCAGACATCGTCCTGTATCCTTACATCCACTTCTCCCTCATCATCACCAAGCTTTAGATACATTCCCCCCAGTCCACCCGGGTTTTCCACAGCCATGGTTATCTCTCCCTTTACCTTGACCACCCGGTCAATCATCGAGGAATCAATCCGGGATGGAGAAAGGACTCCCGGTTCAGACCCGGAACAACCGCAAAAAAGCAGAAGAAGGGCGAGAAAGACGGTTAACGCAACCCGTTTAAACATCACGATACTCAATGCCTATTCTAGTCAATAAAAAGCGGCTGCGTCAAAGGTACTGTTCAGTTTTGGTTGAATGAAACACTCTCCCCCTTTATCCCCCTCTCAAACAGCTCCCTGCTTTACAATGCAATTGTTCGCCTGTTTGAGAAGGGGAGAGATTGTTGAGAGGGGTCAGGGGTGAGGTCACAAAAATCAACCAGATGCAAACGGAGCTGCGTCAAAGCATATTTTGCATTTTATGTCCGGTTATGTTATCATAGTATCAGAGTGATAGCCAGATATGGCAATGGTTGAAGGACTTCTCCTATATGCGGGGAGGTGGTGTGGAGGCAACCGCTTAGATTAGAGCAACCAGTAAGACTGGACCGCGTTAATTTCCTCATTCTACCAGGTACCTCTATCGGAATAACTCCTTATTGCCGTTCCAATGTTACTTATATCACATACATTGGCTAAGGCTGTGCCTATAATTATAGTGAGGGTTGTTATATCCGGCAGCCAATAAATAAAAGGGTTGAAGGAGGTGAGAATAAATGAACGTATTACGCAAAGTTACATCGTCACTCGATAACGCGCTGAACCTGGTTATGGGCAAAGGGCTAAAGTCCGCGACAGACCAGATTATAAAGAAATATCCTTCTTTATACACCCACTACATACTGACAAGCCGGGGATAATACCCGTAATTACAGAACCACTTGTAGCGCGGAAAGGACTAAAGGAGAGCAATCGCTCTCCTTTAGTTTTTCAGTGTAGTTTTTAAACAGGATATTTGACACGGCAAGCCTGAGCGTTTATGCTGAACCTTAGTTATTTCAGGAAAGGAAACCGGCTTTGTCTGCTTTAGCTGCCCTGCAACAATCTCTGGGAGTCTCTTTTGAAGACGAGTCCCGGCTGGAACAGGCGCTTATTCACAGCTCCTACAGCAACGAAAACCCCGGCCTGGCTTTCACCTCAAATGAAAGGCTCGAATTCCTGGGCGATGCCGTCCTGGGCCTCATTGTCGCCGAAAAACTATATAAAGACCACCCGGACTTCAGCGAAGGAAAGATGACGAATCTCCGGGCTGCTCTTGTCCGCCGGGAAA
>CAZOUZ010000156.1:0-3640 GCA_964583115.1 uncultured Dehalococcoidales bacterium | reverse complement strand
AACCAACCAAATACAAACGGGACCTGTCTTATTGACAACAGACAGGCGAGAAACTAAACTGTAATACCTGTGACGCAGCGTGGGTGAGTCTTTCCAAAGGTATTCTGTACGGCTGTTGAGAGAATGTGAAGCAATGCCGGGGCAGTGGCTTTAGTTGAGAGCGGCGGACAGGAGAAAGGAGTTTGCTGTGAAGACCGAGATACTCGATAGCTTCGACCAGGCGGTTGCCGATATTTTCGACGGGGCTGTAATAGCCTTCTCTACCTTCGGTACCGCCAGCCAGGCAATGAACCTCTGGGAGGCGGTCTACAAAAAAGACGTTAAGGACCTGACCGTTGCCGGCAACATGGTGATGCCGATAAGAGGGGGAGGGGCTGTTACCACCTACGGTCCTACCAACTGCGTGCTGCAACCGGGCAAGGTAAAGAGAATCATTGCCGGCTTTACCAGCATGGTCTATACAAGCCGGGGAGAAGCCAATACCGATGAATTTTCAATGGCGCTGAGAGATATCGAGGTAATCCCGACAACCTTCGGCGCGCTGTGCACGAAGCTCGAAGCCGGCGCCAGCGGCTACGGCGGGATTCTTACTCCGGTGGGCGTCGGTACGTTCTTCGAAGAGACGATGGAGAAGTTTGTCGTCGACGGCAGGGAGTACCTCCTTGAAAAACCGCTTGTGCCGGACTTCGGTTTTGTGAAGGCGTGGAAGGCGGACAGGCTGGGCAACCTTGTTTACTACCGGGGCCAGAGGCTGCACAATCCGATTGTAGCCAGGGCAGCGAAGGTTACCATAGCCGAAGTGCTGGAGATAGTGGAGCCGGGCGAGATAGACCCCGACAATGTCCATACGCCTCATATCTACGTTGACCGTATCGTGAAGGTCCCGAAGGGTGGTATGGGCAGCTTTGAGTGGGAGGAAAAATTCAAGGTAGCGTCATACGGTCCCGAGGGTACCAGCCGGCAGCTGATGGGACCTGGGCTGGGGAAGGGGGAATAGAAATGGACGAGAGAGAAAAACTCGTAGAGCGATACGGGACTGACAAACTGGATGTTGAAACAATAGCAATGCGGATTGCCATGGAGTTCAATGACGGGGACTACGTTAACCTCGGCAGGGGGATACCCGGTCTGGTCGGCAACTACGTGCCCCAGGGGGTGGATATATTCTGGCACGGTGAGAACGGCATTCTCGGCTACGGCGCAGCCTATACAATCGATGAGTGGGAGGAGATGGACCTGTGCGTCCACAACTCCTCAATCCAGCATGTAAGAGAGAAGCCCGGAATGGCGATGTTCGACTTTAACGATGCTTTTAATATGCTGAGGGGAAAGCACGTCGATGCCGGCGTCCTGGGCGGTTTTCAAGTCTCGGAACGGGGAGACTTTGCCAACTGGGCGTTCGAATACCCGGTGCCGCCCTGGGGAGTGGGCATCGGCGGCGCCTTTGAACTGACTATAGGGCCGAAAAGGTGTATTATCGCCATTACCCACCTGGACAAGTATGGCAAATCGAAGATAGTGAAAGAGCTGACCATGCCCCTTACCGGCGCACCGCAGCAGGTGGACCTGATAGTAACGGACCTGGCGGTTATCGAGGTGAAAGGGCAGAAGGGAAAGAAAGAGGGGCTTGTGCTGAAAGAGGTCGCCCCCGGCTGGACAGTGGACGAAGTGAAACTGCTGACCGGGGTCGAGATGGAAATAGCCCCCGATTTCAAGGAGTACCAGTTGTAGGCAGGCAGGTCTTTTTTCTTCTAACCCGGAATCATGCCGCCGTCAACGTTAATCGACTGGCCGGTGATGTTCCTGGCGTCCTCCGAGACGAGGAAAACGACGGCGCGGCCTATATCCTCCGGCGTCTGCTCCCTCTGTAAAGGCACCATAGGGGCGATAAACTTATCGAAGTATTCCCGTGGCGTCATCCCCTCGGAACCGGGCGTTGACTGAATGCGCCTGGGGACGCTCCTTTCGTACATCGGGGTATAGAGCACGCCCGGGCAGACGCAGTTGACATTGACGTTATACCTGGCTAGCTGGAGGGCGAATACCATAGTGAACTGTATTACGCCTGCCTTGGCAGCGCTGTAGCTCGTCATCGGAGAAAAAGCAGCGCCGCTACCCCCCATCCCTCTCCCAGCTCTGATTCCCGAAGGCGCCCTGCCCCCTATCGATGCTATGTTTACTATCTTGCCGCTTTCCTGTTTCACGAAATGGGGGGCTACCGCCCGGCACATCAGCATAGTCGACTTGAGATTGAGTCTGACAGTATCATCCCACTCCTCTTCTTCCAGGTACGGCTGACCGGGTCTTTCATAATAAAACCTGGACTCACCGCCGGTATTGTTCACCAGTATATCTATCCTGCCAAAGGCGTCTATGGTCTCCCGGACCGCCCGGTTTACCTGCTCGCTGTCAGTAGCGTCCGCCACTATAACCAGTGATTTGCGGCCTAATTTCTCTACCTCGCCGGCAGCCCCGGCGGCGGTCTCTTTATTTATGTCAACAATCGCCACATCCGCCCCCTCCTCAGCCAGACAGAGAGTAATACCCAACCCGATACCCGCACCTCCTCCGCTGACAATGGCTACTTTGCCTTCAAGTTTCAATTAGTCCACCTCCGTGTAGTTTCTCTTATTTTCTTTAACCCCTCGCTGTCTGGAGGTTCCGGGCTAAAGTGGACGGGATGAGCTTGACCAGTTCGTCCAGCGTCCAGACGCCGTCCTTGTAGATGCCGTTTATCTCCGTGGGCCAGGAATAGAGGGCAACCCGCCCTCTCGATGCCCCGATTACCTGGCCGTTTATGTTCGCCGCTTCGTCCGTCGCCAGGTAGAGTATGACGGCAGGGATGTGCTCCGGTCCCGGCGGGTCGCTCGATTCCTCGCATATCTGCCGGGTTATCAAGCCAGCCCGGTACAGCCGGTCCCACATATCACCGCCCCGGCGGGGGCTCATCCTGGTCTCCGCTATGGGGATAATAGCATTGCAGGTGATTCCGTAACCTTCAAGCGCCATCTGCTGGGCAATTCCCACCGTCAGGCTGACGACAGCCCCTTTTGAGGCGGTATAGGCGCTGGCTCCCATACCGAGCCAGGCGGGGGAACTGAAGTTCATTATCCGCCCCGTTCCCTGTTTCACCATCAGGGCGAGGGCGTGGCGGCAGGTATTGAATGTACCGTTAAGGTTAACGGAGATTACCGTGTCCCAGTCCTCTTTACTCGTCTCCCAGAACTGCGCCGGTCTCCTCCCTCCGATACCGGCGCAGTTGACCAAGATATCTATCCCGCCGAAGTTGCGGGCGCAGGTATCGATAATTTTCCCGGCGGCGTCGAAATCAGTCACATCGTCATAGCTGGCAACCGCCGTGCCTCCGGCTTTTTCAATCTCCGCCACCACTTCATCAGCCGGAGTCCGGCCCGAGCCGCTACCGTCAGGCTCCCCTCCCAAATCGTTGACCACCACCCTGACACCCTGCCGAGCCATCGCCAGAGCTATTTCCCTGCCCTGCCCGCGTCCACCGCCGGTGATTACCGCACATTTACCTTTCAGTAGTTTCGCCATCGGTTAAGTCTCCTTTCTGTCGGTACTGTTCGGTTTTAGTTGGTAATGTCCCCGATTTTGTCGTCCCGATTTTATCGGGACTCGC
>CAZOUZ010000155.1:0-3664 GCA_964583115.1 uncultured Dehalococcoidales bacterium | reverse complement strand
ATATACAATAACGAACGCCGGGTTTTTTGTCAATTCATACAGTCGCTGTAAGCGGAGCAGCCCAGCCTGTCCTGACGCTCGCAGCAAGATAGAAACGGTAGCCCCTGCTGTCCGGCGCAGCTTGACCTCCACCTGTCGCTTTGATAATATCGCAGTAAGGGCATTAACTCACGGCATTAAACCGGTACCTCAAGACCTTATCCATAGCTGGCAAACCGAATACAGCTTTTTTAATTAGAAGGGAGAAGTAGCTATTGAATCCCACTTCCCCTGAATCATATTCTCAGAATAACGAACCTTCAGACTTTGACCTTGATGGATATCAACCGATGTCGGTCACCCATCAGCTCAGGGGCGCCATCCTGCATAGAATCAGGGCTAAACAACCCGTGCTCCCTGAAATCGACGGCAGAGAAGAAGCCAAGGCCGACGTGATTAGAACGCTGCTTTCCGGAGCACATCCCTACCTGGTCTCCGAGGAAGGCACCGGCAAGACCAGGCTATCGAGGTCGTTAACCGACCTCTTGCCGGGAATTCCGATTATCAAGGGATGCCCTTACAACGATGACCCTAAATGGCCCCGCGAACTCCTCTGCCCGAGGTGTAAAGCCAAGCAGAACCCGGCTGAAGAATTCGGGATTGAGTTTATTCCCAACACCGGGAGATTTTCTCGAATACAGGGTAACGAGTATACCAACGAGGCAAAACTTCTGGGACTCAAAGACATCCAGTCCATCGCCCACGGCAAGAGCCTTTCGGACCCGGAGGTATTTACCGGCACCGGCGTATTCCGCGCCAACAGGGGCATATTGTTTGTGGACGAACTGCCGGCTATCAGGACCAAGATACAGGTGCTGTTTCACCCTGTCCTGGAAGAGAAGATGGCTGTACTGGAGGAATATAACTGGCAGCACCCGCTGGACCTGGTGTTCGTAGCAACCGGAAACCCGACAGGTTTTGCCCATGTAAATGACATCCCCAGACCCCTCCTCGACAGGTTAGAACTCATCTATCTGGACCTGCCCGACGAAGAAGTGGAAAAGAAGATTATTCTCGCCGAGAGGTTCAGCGAGCAGGGTAACCGGGAACCCGGCATCGAATATGAACAGCCCCGATACTTCGAGCCGGAAGACATATTAAGAAAAGTCGTAGCCCCATGGTGGGTCATAGATATGGTGAACAAAGCAGTCAGGCACAGCCGAACATGCCCTTACGTGGAGAAGCGGCCCAGTATCAGAGCTACCATCAGAGCGCTGGACCACACCTATGCCAGCGTGGAGATTGAAAACAAGCAGGTTGCCAACCTGCGCCACGCTTTTTATGGCTTAAGGCTTGCCCTCAGAGGCAGGATTGGCCTGAGAGCAGACCTGATAGACTTCGAGGAACCAAGAAAAACTTTTAATCTCGCAGGTCAGCTTACCGAAGACTTCTTATGGAACGTGGTCGAGGATGTCTACGACGACCCCGCTTTCCTGGGCGACTGGGATAGACAAAAGGTTGGCTCCGAGCTTGCCGGGCTCCTTTCCGGTGAGGTGGACTTATCAACCGGCAGATTGGCCGAATCGGCAATTCCCGACTCCAGCGAACTGAAGGAGATAATCCAGCGGATGAAAAGACTGGGCAGAGAAAGAACAGATTCGACTTCTACAGGTGAGTCCGAGGCAAAGCTATACGATAGCCGTGAGACCGGGATTATCGAAGAGCTAAATTACTCTGCCGTAGAAATGCTGGCCAACATCTGCGTGCATGCCAAAATATTAAGCGATTCAAGAACAAGACCGCTGTTTGTTGCCAGTGAGTACGTATGAAACAGGTAAACGTTGAATACTGCACCCGGTGCCGGTTTAAAACAGAGTGCGAAGAGAGTGACCTGCTGCCGGAGATAGCCTATAACGAAGACCGTTATCTCCGGGACCTTGCCAAAAAAGCTCAGCAGGACCCGGACAGCGCTCTCCACCGGGAAGCCGCCAGGCAAATGGCAATCAGGCTCGACGAAGACCTGGAAGACGGAGAGCCGGACGATACCGAGGGTATGTTCCAGGTTGACGATGGAGACGAATCGGGTACTGTGCCCGGGTCACCGGGGCGGAGAAGTGAAGAAATCACCGAGGAAGATGTAAGGAAGGCATTAGAAGAATACGAGCGCAACGGCTTTATCAGCATCCAGGAGGGGAAAGCCATAGTAACCTCGAAAGGGGTCAGGAAGCTCGCCGCCGGCGCTTTAGAGAGAATCTTAAAGAACCTCAGCAGAAGGAATCCGGGGGCAAACCCGGTTAAAAAGCTCGACTTCGGAATAGAGCTATCACCGAATACCAGGCCTTACGAAGCAGGTGACGATTACTACGCGGTAGATTTAGAGCGCACGGCACTCAACGCTATACACAGGAGCGGAGAGCTAAAATTCGAGCTTGAAGACTTCGAAGTGCGCGAGGAGATTAACCAGGCGAAGCTGTGCGCCGCCATCATAATCGACGAAAGCGGCTCGATGAGGGATTCCAATAAGCTGGAAGCAGCCATGGAAACAGCCCTCGCCCTTTCCAAACTGATACTGAAAGAGCCGGACAATACGCTGAAAGTGTTTGTGTTTTCCGATAAAGTCAGGCAAATAGAACCCTGGGCTATCGTCAACGAAGTAATCAGCGGGGGCGATACCGATATCAAAGCTGCGCTGGGCGCTTTCAGAAGAGCCAGCCGGCAGGAGTACGGAGATAAACAGGCATATCTTATAACCGATACCGAGCCGAACAATGAAGAAGGCAAACATCTGTCTTTTGAAAAAGCGGCAGCCGGGCTTATCGAAGAAGCTTCCCGTTACCGCCAGGAGAAGATAGGTCTGAATATAATCATGCTGGATGAAGGCCCGGAATTGAAGAGCCTGGCTTCGACTATAGCCAAGAAGAACCTGGGTAGAGTTTTTTTCACTTCCCCATCCAAACTCGGCAAAGTCCTGATTGAGGACTATCTGAAAGGCAGGAAAGAAGGCCTTTCCCTTTAACTTTCCCTTTAAGAGATTGATTATCACGGTTTAACCAGGGCTTTACAGTATTCACCTATAGAGATGTTTTGAACTGACTTAAATACTTTTTTCAATATTGACAAACCTCGCTCCAGAGACTTACACTTTGTTCAAAACTTTGTTCAAAAATAATAAATCAAGGGAGAGTAAAATGGCAGAGAAAGACAGGGTCTATAAATGCCTGAGTCCCGTCGGGATAGGAGTGCCGGTGAAAACATATCCCCTGGCGCCGCGCCTCGACACAATTGACGGCAAGACCGTCCACTTCAGTATCACCGGCGAGCCGGATATCACCATAGCCCTGGATAAGCAGATGAAGGCTGATTATCCGAACGTGAACTGGACGCAGAAGAAATCGTACACTCCGATGCCGGTGTTTTTATCGGACGAGGAGATGAAAACGACCGATGCGGTGATACTCGGGGTATGCTGGTGAAGCGGTGCCGTGTGGGGGCAGTTGCCCTACATAGCCAAGCTTGAAAAAGCAGGTATCCCGACGGTACTCATCGACCTCGAAGACCAGCACGAAATGGTCAAGCAGGAATCTCTGGCAGCCGGCGTTCCGAATATCCGGTATTTACCCGCCTCGCGCGTACTTCCCGGACCGGAGGACGTCAAGGAATGGATTGAACCCATGCTCGATATGCT
>CAZOUZ010000154.1:0-3701 GCA_964583115.1 uncultured Dehalococcoidales bacterium | reverse complement strand
CCCTGTTCCTGGCGTCGGAGGAATCGTCATATATCACTGGAGACAGCATCTGTGTCAGCGGAGGTTCCGGTCTGTTCAGGTCGTGAAAAGATACCTTGAGTTAGTGATAAAAAAGGAGAGTAAAAAGTATGGAAGGAAAATACGGTAAATATTTTGTGGAACCGTCTATGCCTACTGGAGATTTTCCGCCGCTGGCGCCGAGAGTGGTATTCGATAGCGAAGAGGGGTTCGGTGATACCACCTTCGGTTTCAGGTATTCTTACTTTACCGGACCTCCGTTTGAATTCGAGGAACCTCATACGCACGACTACCACCAGTTTTTGTGTTTTCTCGGCACCCCGGAGAACGCCAGGGAGTTCGATGCCGAAGTCGAGCTGTCTCTGGGTGAGGAAGGCGAAAAATATTCAATTACCAAGACCACGATTGTCCACATCCCGCCGGGGCTGGTACATACCCCGATTAATTTTAAGAGGATTGATAAACCTGTCCTGCTGGTGAATATTACGCTTTCACCCGAATACGTTAAAAAGGTATCCGGGTAGTTTTTCCCGTACGGGTGCCGGAATGCTCAACCGGGGCAGCTTTTGAGCGCCAGGGAAATGCCCTGCCGTGATTAGCGGTAAGCCGGAGACGGGCTGCGGTTCATACTCTCAGGTCTCTTTTTTTGACCTTATCCGGCGGGATACCTTTAGCCATTTGCGCCAGAAGGAATATACTGAGCGTTTCAACATCCAGGATTTCGTTGAGGGGATGCATAAGAGGTCTCAGTTTCTCGGAAAAAGCGATTGACAAACCCATGCTCTCCTCCTGGGACAGCCCTGTTTCCGGCTTATATCCCATAGTCTGCAACAGGAAATCGTCCGGCAGCGGGGTAAGCTCGAGACCGAAGTCGGAGGCCCCCTGAGCGATGGGGCTGTGCTCCAGGACGTAAAGAGGGTATATCATCCAGTCCAGTTTCAGCTCTCGATGCCAGCGTTTCAAAAACCGGTATGTCATTAATGCGTCTTCCTCAGTTTCTCCCGGCGTGCCTATAATGGCAAAGAGGTGGAGCAGAATGCCCGTTTCACTGAAGTTCTTAATGATTACCCCGGCATCATCAATGTTAACTCCCTTATTGATGATATCGTTCACCCGCTGCGACCCTGATTCCAGGCCGACGTGTCCTCCCATAAATCCCCCCTCTGCCAGTTTGCGACAGAACGCTTTTGACTTGAACTGTTTCTCGAGACGGAAGAGAGCGAAAAACTTCACCTTTGTCCCGTTGCGCAAGTTATCTTCGGCAATCGCCTCCATTCGATTGGGGTGTAATGAGGAGTCGGTAAATCCGATGGTAGCGGGGTCATACCTGTCCTTCAATTTCCTGATGTCATCAAGGACCAGTCCCATATTGCGGACGCGTTTCCTTTGCAGTTTGGGGTCGAGGTTTGCTGTTCCCTGCTTCGGATAATAGCAAAAAATGCATTTGCCCCAGTAGCAGCTACTGGACGTCTCGAGGGATAAGGCGCTCTTCGGGCGCACCGAAACAAATTCCGGCGTGCAGGCTTCGTTGATATCGAATTCATCGAGCTTATCGCTCTTCTTGATGGAGTCTCTTTCCCTGTAGATTATATTCGGCACTCCCGAAAGGTCTGCTTTTTTCTCGATGTGTTCGATTAGCTCGGTGAAGGCATACTCGCCCGGACCGATTATCAGGCTATCAAACAGGTCCCATAAGGGCGGGTTCCTGACAATCCGGTGGGCGATTTCGGTTACGAGGGCGCCTCCCAACACTATGTGTATTTCGGGGTCGACTTTTTTTATCGTGTGCGCCAGGGTAAATGCCGGTATCAGTTCGGACATACAGGTCATTGAAATTCCGACGAGGTCGGGGTGCTCTTTGCTCAGTTCGGGGACTACTTCGTTGCGGTAATACGGAATAAGATAGTTGTACCTTTCATCTTCTACTCCGCGGAGTATGTCGCCGGCGACCGGGCTGAAGGCTGTACCGTAAAAACCAAGCCCGAAGTCGAGCTGGGCGGGGAAATAGGCTGCGTCTATTATCGCCTTGCCGCAGAGCAATGTGGAGAAATTTTCAATAAAAATATCCGGACTGAGGCTGAAAAAGCCTTCATCAAGGACCTTGCGGCTCCGCTCAATCTCTGAAAGGACAAATTCCTTCTCGCTTAGCAGGGCGTAGAGAATGTTGTCGGGTTTTACCCTGGAGCCGGCGATACCCAGCAGGGGTTTTTTGATGACGCCGGCGTTTTTAATGAACCTGTACCAGGCGCTGTTCAGCAGCAGCCCCTTTGTCACCAGTTGTCTCAGGGCGTTATTTGAGCTATGGAGCAGTATTGCCCCCAGGTCTTCGCGGAGAAATCTGTTCCTGGATGCCGAATCAATTCCATACCCCACTTTTTCCACGGCTGACGCCAGGTAATCACTGGACAAAAGTTTAAAATAGGTGTCCTGATTCAAGTCCTTGAACCGGACGTCTAGGCCCTGCTCCTTGACGTATGCGTAGAGCCTCGCCGCACCCAGTGACGGGCAATAGAAATTTGTCATCGGAGTGCAAATCCACGTTTTCATCGTTATACAATCATAAGGGAGTTACAGCCTTTGTGCAACCGCCGGGGATTGCGACCATCGCTCTGGTATTTATTGTCGTTGGTCTTGGAGCTGGCGCACCTGTCCGCTTCATCGAGTTCATCGTCAATATGGCCGGGTAAGTTGTATAATAGGGCGGGATAAGCTGAACGATGGAGAGCCTGATAGGTTAATCCGGGAGCTGCAAAACAGTAAATGACTTTAAGGAGGGTAGCTATGCGTTTGGAAGGGAAGACCGCAATCATTGTCGGCGCCGGACAGGGTCCGGGCGAAGGGCTCGGCAATGGCCGCGCCACGGCGCTGCGATTTGCGCAGGAGGGTGCCAGGATAATGGCCGTCGACCGCGACCTCGGCTCAGCCGAGGAGACTGTATCGATGGTCAGGGATGAAGGTGGCGAAGGCTTCGCTTTTGAGGCCGACGTTACCAGGGAAGCCATGCTGAGTGCCGCTGTAGCGGAGGCGCAAAAGCGCTGGGGGCGTATTGACGTTCTGCACTATAACGTCGGCGTCAGCCTCGGCGGCGGCGATACGGAGCTACTCGACTTCACTGAGGAGATTTTCGACCGCATCGGTGCCATCAATCTCCGGGGTGCTATCATGGCATGCAAGCACGTCATCCCGGTTATGCGCCAGCAGCGAGCAGGTGCTATCATTATGATTTCTTCACTTGCCGCACTGGAGAACTATCCCTACGTTGCCTACAAGGTGACGAAGGCGGGGATGGTCGCTTTCACCAAGCAGGTGGCAATCCAGAATGCGGAATATGGCATTCGCGCCAACGTAATCCTGCCCGGGCTGATGGACACGCCGATGGCGGTCGACACGCGCGTTCGAGTGACCGGCAAGAGTCGTGCCCAGGTTACAGCGGAGCGTGATGCTCGCGTTCCGCTGCGCCGCAAGATGGGTACGGCCCGGGACGTGGCCAATGCCGCGCTGTTCCTCGCCTCGGACGAGGCGAATTACATCACCGGCGTGGAGCTCCTCGTCGACGGCGGTCGCGCCCTTATGGTCGGCTAAGCTCAAGCAACTTTCTAACATTGACGAGCCATAACGATAAGTTTACACTTTGTTCAAAAATAATAAATCAAGGGAGAGTAAAATGGCAGAGAAAGACAGGG
>CAZOUZ010000153.1:0-3725 GCA_964583115.1 uncultured Dehalococcoidales bacterium | reverse complement strand
ATAATCTGGGGCAGGGCAATTATATTGCCGATAAGCAACAGGACCTTTCCCGGTCTTACCACACCGCCCTCAAGCTGCCCGAACTGGCTGCCCAACCCGACTATCCCCCGGGTGACACCCCACGCCGCCAGGGTAAGCAGAAGCTGCGGCAAAAGCGCCCAGAGGATAATCACCCCGCGGTTTATCCACTTGTCGGCATCTCCGTCGGGACGGAAGTGATAGCCCACCTCCTCAGGAAGCAGGTGGTAGAACCAGGCAGTAAAAATTATAGACAGGAGGAAGATAATTACAGGTAACAGGATGTAGCTCCAGCGGAAAGCCAGAGCAGCCCTGTCAGCAGTCTCTCTGTTTGTCTCTTTGCTTTTAATCGCTCGCCCTCACCGATAAATTACCAGCTTTGACTTGAGATGTCAAAGATAAAATGCTAATATAGCACTGGAGGTTAACCGCCAATGACTGACAACTCATCAATACTGGTAAATTCCGATTTACCCCTGCCGTTATTCATCCGCGGCAAGGTACGGGACAGCTACGAACTGGGTGACCGGCTGCTGATTATCGCCACCGACCGGATTTCCGCCTTCGACTCCGTACTGCCCACCGCCATTCCCGATAAGGGCCGGGTGCTCAACCAGCTCTCCGCCTTCTGGTTCGAAAAGACCGGAAATATTATCCCAAACCACCTGGTTGAAATGGTCGACGATATCAGTTGCCTTGATGCTTACCTGCCCGCCGAAAGCCGTTCCCCCTACCCCGCTTATATTGAAGGACGTTCGATGATTGTCAGGAAGGTAGAGCGTGTTCCCGTGGAGTGCGTGGTGCGCGGCTACCTCTCCGGTTCGGCCTGGGCTGAATACCAGGAATCGGGCACCATACAGGGAGTCCCGATGCCCCCTGGTATGCAGGAGAGCCAGGAACTGCCCGAGCCGATGTTTACCCCGACCACCAAGGAAGAAAGCGGGCACGACCAGCCGTTGACCATGGACGAGATGAAGAAGCTTGTCGACGAAGACCTGGCTGAAGAGATAAAGGAAAAGACCCTGGCCGTATATACCTACGCCAGGGAGTACGCCAGGGACAGGGGAATCATCATTGCCGATACCAAGATGGAGTTCGGGCTGGACAAGGGCAGGCTTATACTGATTGACGAGCTGCTCACCCCGGACTCGTCCCGCTTCTGGGACGCTGCCGGGTACAAAGTCGGGCAGTCCCAGCCCAGCTACGATAAGCAGCCGGTGCGCGACTGGCTGGTCGAATCGGGCTGGAATAAGGAACCCCCCGCTCCCGAACTGATACCCGAGGTCGTCGGGGCGACAACCGCCCGATACCGGGAAGCCTACGAAAAGCTTACGGGGAAGAAACTGGTATAAGGACGAAAAACTGTCCGGACACAGGGGTGTCTAAGAGGGGCTTCGCCCCTCTTAATCTTCCTTACATACCCCTCGTACCGAGGAGTTTATTTCCCCTTCTCCAGCATTCCCTTGGTGCTGGGGGACTCCCCGGCAATCCGTTCATCGATTCTGGTAGCCATGTCCAGGGCCCTGCCCAGAGCCTTGAACAGCGCCTCCGCCCGGTGGTGGTCATTGGTGCCGTAAATAATCCGGGCATGCAGGTTGAGCCTGGCTTCGATGGCGAACGACTCCAGGAAGTGACGGATGAGGTCGGTTGAAAACCCCGCCATATCGTTATCGTTGAAGCCTAGCTCAAGCACACTGTAAGCCCGCCCGCTGATATCCACCGCCACGGTAGCCAGGGCATCATCCATCGGCACGGAAGAGTCAGCCATTCTGACGATTCCCCGCTTCTCCCCGAGGGCATCAGTAAGAGCTTTACCCAGGCAGATAGCGATATCTTCCGCCAGGTGGTGCTGGTCATCTCCGGTTGCCGAGAGCTTCAGGTCGAACCTGCCGTGCTTGGCTATCTGGGACAGGAAGTGGTCGAGCATATATATGCCGGTACTTATATCCAGCTTACCGGTGCCGTCGACATTGAACTCCAGGCTAATATTTGTTTCTTTCGTTTCACGCTGCACGGCAGAAGTCCTTCCATCAGGGGCTGATGGAGAAAGAAACCGCATCGCACCACTGAAATAAGCATTGCCAACCTTTTTCTTTCCCGTACGTGTCTGCTGATAAGTCTGCCTGGTACACCCGAATTCATCCGCCATCTGCTGGTCGGTGTACCCCATACTCTTTTGTATCTGCGTTACCTGTTCTACCAACTCTTCTACCTGAACTACCGGGTTCATTTTCTATCTCCTGTTAATTAATGTATAATTTTTCTACAATCAATTTTACTTAATTTCTATCTAACTGTAAAATATTATAACAGTTTTTTACTATTTGTCAATACCATACAGTATATTTTTGTTAATATTTTTTACTGAACTGTATATTTTACGATAAATATTTGACAGAGCAGTAAATTTTTAGGGTAAAAATTTGACAAGCAATGTGCACTGCCGACGTTTTATCTAATGGTCAAGTTTACGCAACGCCCCAACTAAGGCGTCGGTGTGCTCCGGCTTGCCGACGCTGAAGCGGATATAATCGCGCAGGCGCGGCTCCTCGAAGTAACGGGCGAGTATCCCCTTGTCCTGCAATCTCTGCCGCAGTTCCTTTGCTCCGCCCTTCTCCACCAGGCAGAGAATAAAATTAGCCTGCGAGGGGATGGGTTTCAGCCACTCGATTTTTTCAAGCTCGCCAAAAAGTCGCCCCCGCTCGGCAATTATCGCCTCTACAGTGCCTTTCAGGTAATCGATGTCCTTCAGCGATTCCCGCACGGCGACCAGAGCCGCCACGTTCACATTATAAGGCACCTTAATCCTGAGCAGGTAATCGGCGATTTTCGGCGGGAAAAGCCCGTAGCCCACCCTCAAGCCGGCCAGTCCCGCCCACTTGCTGAAGGTCCGCAGCACCATAAGGTTCTCATACCTGCCGAGCAGCGGCACCACGGTCTGCCGGCTGAACTCGTAGTAGGCCTCGTCAACCACCACCGGCACTCCGGCATCAAGAATTTGAATTATGTCCTTCTCCGGCATAATCGTGCCCGTAGGATTATTAGGGTTGGCAAGGAATATCATTTTTGTCCTGGCGGTGACAGCCTTCTCCACCGCAGTCACGTCAACGGCGAAGTTCCCGTCCCTGGGCACCTCAATTAAATTACCACCGCAGAGTTCAGTGCTGAAACTATAGATGCCGAAGGTGGGCACGCAGTTTATCACCTCGTCGCCCGGCTCAATAAACAGGCGCAGCAGCAGGTCTATAAGCTGGTTGCTGCCGCTGCCGGCAACGATGTGCTCGGCGCCTACCCCGGTATATCCTTCGAGCAGCTTCCTGATTACCGTCTGGCTGTCATCGGGGTAGATATTGAGTTCGGGATAAGCGGACAGAGCCTGCCCTACTTTCGGCGAGCAGCCGTAGAGGTTCTCATTGGCGTCCAGCTTGATAATGCTCTCCACCGGCACCTCTACCTTGCCCTCGAGCGTATCCGGCGATTTCCTGGCGGAATAGCCGCCGAAATTAACCAGGTCAGGCCTTATTAATTTTTCTATTCCCTCTTTTTCAGACATTTTCGCCCATCACCAAAATTACCGGAGTAACGGAATATTTTAACACTGATTTATGTAAAAGGACAAACCAGCTTCACTAAGCCCATCCCTTCCTCTTTATTTATCTATTCCCGCCCGCTTGCCTCCGCTGAAGCTCCTGCCCGCCGTCCCGATT